>JAAYPL010000091.1 GCA_012519875.1 Clostridiaceae bacterium
GTAAAAGACTCGGCCTGCCGCAAGAGGAGGTGCGCCGGGCACGAGACGCCGGTTATCTGCACGATATCGGAAAGGTTGTGCTGGATCCCAAGTTGCTGAACAAAAATTACGTCATGTCCGAAGAAGACTGGCTGGAGATTAAAAAGCACCCTATTGTCGGTTATCGGATTCTGAATACGTTCGATGAAACCATTGACTTGGCTGAACCGGTTTTGGCACACCAGGAGCACTGGGATGGCAGCGGTTACCCCAAAGGCCTGAAAGGCGAGGAAATTCCGCTTCTGGCTCGCATTATCGCCCTGGCCGAAGGCTATGAGAGATTAATACATGATTCAGATCATCGTGAAGCTTTTTCCAAAGACCAGGCGATCAACCATATTCGTTCCCTCTCGGGCAGCCAATATGAGCCGGCATTGGTCAGCGAATTTATTCAAATGGTCGAGGAAAATGATCGAGCAGAGGAGGCGCCGGCCTCTTCGTAAGCAAAGGAGATATTGATATGCGGACAATGAAATTAGGTCAAACCGATCTTCAGGTTCCGATTGTTGCCGTTGGTTGTATGCACCTGCATACACTGAGCAAGACCGAGGCCAGCCATTTTTTAAATTCAGCCATCGAGATGGGAGCCAATTTTTTCGATCATGCTGATATTTACGCAGGCGGGAAATGTGAGTCTTTATTTTCAGAGGCTCTGTCTTTGACCGCTGATCGGCGGGAAAAGATTCTGATTCAATCCAAATGTGGAATCGTTCGCGGCAAAATGTTTGATTTTTCCAAGGAACACATTCTCAAATCCGTGGAACAAAGCCTGCAACGCCTGCAGACCGATTATCTTGATGTGCTGCTGTTGCATCGGCCGGATGCGTTGATGGAACCGGATGAAGTAGCCGAAGCCTTTGATCTCTTGGCAAGCAGCGGACGGGTTCGGTATTTTGGCGTCTCCAACCAAAATCCCTGGCAAATCCAATTGTTGAAAAAGTCGGTCCGGCAGCCCATCGCGGCCAATCAGCTGCAATTGAGCCTGTTGCATACTTCCATGATCGATGCCGGCCTTAATGTCAATCGTAAAAGCGACAAGTCCATCGATCGAGATGGTGGTATTCTCGATTTTTGCCGCCTGCAAGACATTACCATACAAGCCTGGTCGCCATTCCAGAGAGAACTTTTTTCCGGAACCTTTCTTGACAACCCAGATTATCCTGAGCTGAACGCCAAGCTCGTTGAAATAGCCGACCGATATGGTGTAACACCGACAACCATCGTTATTGCCTGGCTGCAAAGGCACCCGGCCGGCATCCAGCCTGTAACCGGCACAACCAAGGTTCATCGTCTGGCGGACGCGGTCAAGGCCGCTGAAATCAGACTGACCCGTGAAGAATGGTACGCCCTCTACCTTGCCGCAGGGAACAAACTGCCCTAATATTTTGGTAAACTTAAGTTGTTGCACTAACTTACTGTCTCGCGTAACTATGTGGGGTGATTTTGTTGACCGATCTTGGCTCCCTGGCTTACGGCCATGCTGTTTGTCTAACCGACAATGACGGCTGGACGACCTTGTTGCGATTTACGGCACGGCAACTGACAGCATACGAGAAAACACCGCAATTCACTGCTTTCAGTCAACAAACCGCCGGCATCGGCCTGCGTTTTTTGACCGACGGTGATGAAATCCGCTTTTTTTGTCGTCTGGCACCACGAATCGAACTGATCAAGGCCTTTGCATCGACGACACCGGAATGGATTGCTCAAATAAAAAGCAGCCAGGAAAACGCTGCTCTTTACAAGCACGATCGTGGCGTCAAGCGTATTTGGCTCCGGAACAGTGTGCGATCAGCCATCAGCATGAATGTTTTTGAGCTGCTGATTGATGGCCGCTCGCTCGCGTTGGTTAAGGCCATCAAAGGCGAAATCATCATTACTTTTGACAATCCGGACCGAAAAACCCATCGGGTTGATTTGCTCTTTCCTCTGCTGGAAGGCGTCGCCATTAAGGATTTTTCTGTCAGCGGAACCGTGGAACAACTGATTGAACCCAGACCAAGGATGCTCTGTCTGGGGGATTCCATCACCCAAGGCTGCTTGGCGGCGCACCCTGCCCGGACTTATGTCAGGCAACTGGCGGATCGCTTGGGTTATGAAGCCATCAACCAGGGAGTCGCCGGTTGCCGGCATCTGTCGGAACATCTTGCAGGTATCGAAGATATTCCCGAACCACAATTGATCACGGTGGCCTATGGCACCAATGATTGGAATTCGCTGCTCACACATTCTGAAATTCAGGCCAATGTCCGAGCTTATTATCAGCAATTGCATGACATATTCCCCGAAAAACCCATCTATGTCATCACGCCGATCTGGCGCGCCGATATGAATGAGCCGAGACCCAGCGGCAATTTTTCCGTCATTCGAAAGATTATTGAGGCCGAAGCCGCACATTGGCAAAACATGTCGGTCATTGACGGATTGTCGATTTCTCCCCACGAGGAAGCTTTTTTCGGTGATATCTATTTACATCCGAACGATCGCGGCTTCACATATATTGCGGATAAGCTGGCCGATCAGCTTGGGAAAAACCATTCCGCGGGCCCGGCATGATATAATTAAAGTATCATAAGATATGATGCGAGATAGGAGGTCATTTGCATGAAAGATCGGATTATTATCTGTGTCAGCCGTGAATATGGCAGCGGCGGCGGCTTGGTCGGCAAAAAATTAGCCGAACAGCTGGGTATCAAATATTATGATAAAAAACTGATCGAGAAAACCGCACGAGATCATGATCTTCCGGAGGAATATGTCGCTGAAATGGATGAAAAGCCAATCGGCTGGTTTTCGGCAGGAATCCAGAGTCCTTATCGATCCGACTATCACGATGCTTTATTTTATGTTATGAATGATCGTGTTTTTTATCTTCAGGCAGAAACCATCAAAAGCATTGCCGCCGAGGGTTCCTGCGTCATTATCGGGAGGGTTGCCGAAGAGGTGCTCAAAGAAGACCCTGACATGGTCTCGGTTTTTATCCACGCCGAAAAGGAAGACCGTATTAACCGGGTCATGGGAAACGAGGGCTTCACGTACAAAGAAGCCGAACGCATGGTTCGCAAAATGGACAAGAACCGCGCCAACTATCACAATTTTTATTCCGACCGCAAATGGGGCAGATGCGAGTCCTATGACTTTTCTATTTCGACCTCCCGGTTTGGCATTGACGGTGCGGTCAAAGGCATCGTCAAATTACTGGAATAGCCCCTTCACCGCCCCGTACAACTGTTTGAACTGACGGAACTTGGCCGCATAGCGCGTGTTTTCGGCCATATCCGGCTGATAGCGGTCCACATCCTTGATCAGCGCGGCACAACCGGCTTCAACGGTGGCAAATCTGCCGCAACCGGTCATCGCCAAAATGATGGCTCCTAAACCGCCGCCTTCGGCTGTGTTGATGGTGCGAAGCTCCAGACCCAAAATATCCGATAGCATCTGCAACCACGGCGGTGATTTGGCGCCGCCGCCGATCACCCGCGCGAACTCTGCCGAGGCACCGGCCTCTTTCATCGCCAAATAGCAGTCAAGCAACCCAAAGCTGATCCCTTCAAGCACCGCGCGGCTCATGTCATCCCGTGTATGAGCCGCCGTCAATCCGAAAAAGCATCCGCGAGCCAGCGGATCATTGATCGGACTGCGTTCACCGGTTAAATAAGGCAGGAAAAGCAACCCGTCGGCACCGGCAGAGGCGGCGCCGGCGTCGATCTGCGCGTAATTGGTCTCACGCAGGATGGATTTGACCCACCAATCGTTGCTGCCGGCGGCAGACAGCATAACCCCCATCATGTGATAGCGCCCGTCGGCATGACAAAAGCTGTGCATGGCTCCGGACTCAATCCGGTTGTAACGGGCGCTGCTGGCGAAAACAACACCGCTGGTACCCAGCGAAATGCTCATCCGCCCATCGCCCACGGTGCCGGTACCCACCGCGCCGACCGCCTGATCTCCACCACCCGCGATAACGCGGGCAGTCGGAGCCAAGCCGGTTTTTTCGGCAAAAGTCGGCGAGACCGTGCCAACAACCTCATAGCTTTGATAAACCCGTGGCAATTGATCTTGGTTAATGCCCAGTATTTCCAGAATCGGCTGCGACCAGCGGCCTCCGGCAACATCGAAATAGAGGGTGCCGCTGCAGTCCGAGACATCCGAGGCAAAAATACCGCTCATTTTGTAGATTAAATAATCCTTGGGCAACATGATGCGGGCAATCCTGTTGAAGTTTTCCGGCTCATTATTTTTTACCCACAGGACTTTGGGCGCCGTAAAGCCGGTAAAGGCGATGTTTCCGGTCCATTCAACCAATTTTTCCCGGCCGATGGCCTGATTGAGGTACGCACATTCGCGGGTTGTCCGGTTGTCATTCCAAAGAATGGCCGGCCGGATTACAAGATCATCCCGATCCAGCAGCACCAAGCCGTGCATCTGACCGGAGAAACTGACGCCGTCGACCTGTGTCAAATCATAACGGTCATTCAGTTCGGCCAGACAATCGATCAAGCCGTTGTACCAGTCATCCGGGTTCTGTTCGGCGTGGTTTTCCGCCGGAAAAAACAAGGGATAGTTTTGCGATGCGTGGCCCAGAATCCGGCCGTTTTCATCAGCCAGCAGAACCTTGATCGAGCTGGTGCCCAAGTCAACGCCCAAATAATACATGAATTTGCCCTCCTGTCTTCTCTCGTGCGACAATTCCTATTAATCGAATAAGATGCTGTTAATAATCGTCTCCAGGTACTCCTGGCGGCCGCTGGCAACATCGATATCCCTGAGATCTTTGGCATAATCGTAAAGACTTTCCAAAGTCGCCTGTCCGTCGAGGATTTTCTTGCCGATACCACCGGTGTAGGAGGCATATTTTTCCGCGACAAACCGGTCAAGACGCCCGTCTTCAATGATTGCCGCCGCCTTTTTCAGTCCAAGGGCAAAGGTGTCCATACCGGCGATGTAAGCCAAAAGCAAATCTTCAAAGTCGTTGCTGGCTCGTCGGGTTTTAGCGTCAAAATTAAGTCCGCCTTTGTCAAAGCCACCCTGTTGCAACACTTCCAACATACAGAGGGTTGTATCATAGACGTTGGTCGGGAACTGATCGGTATCCCACCCTAACAACAGGTCACCTTGGTTGGCGTCGATCGAACCGAAAACGCCAAGAACACGAGCCATACGCAATTCATGCTGGAAGGTGTGACCGGCCAAGGTTGCGTGGTTGGCTTCGATATTCATACGGAAATCAGCCATCAGATCGTTCTTTTGTAAAAAGCTGACACAGGTCGCCACATCAAAGTCATATTGGTGCTTGGTCGGCTCTTTCGGCTTGGGCTCGATCAGGAAATCACCTTTGAAACCTTGGGCGCGGCCGTAATCGCGGGCCATACGCAGCATGCGGGCCAGATTGTCCAGCTCAAGTCCTACATCCGTGTTCAAAAGAGTATCGTAGCCTTCCCGGCCGCCCCAGAACACGTAGCCGTCGCCGCCCAGTTTGATGGTGGCATCAATGGCGGCTTTGATCTTGCCGGCGGCAACGGCGAAGACATCGGCATTGCCGCTGGTTGCCGCGCCCGTCATAAATTTGCGGTCGGAAAACATATTGGCTGTTCCCCAAAGCAGCTTGATGCCGTATTGCTTTTGCTTTTCCAGCAGGTAATCCGTCATGATCTCAAGGTTGTGCGTGCTTTCTGCCAGTGTTGCTCCCTCCGGCGCCACATCAACGTCGTGAAAGCAGTAATAGCCGATACCCAGTTTACGCATGAACTCAAAGGCAAAGTCGGCTTTTGCTTTATAGCGGGCCATCGGATCGGATTGACCGAAACTCTTGTCAATGGTGTCGCCGCCGAACATGTCGGTTCCGCCGGCATTAATCGTGTGCCAGTAACTCATGGCAAATTTTAGGTGATCCCGCATGGATTTGCCCATAACCATGGCGTCCGCGTCATAGTGGCGGAAGGCAAAGGGATTTTTGCTGCCTCTGCCCTCGTAGTGGATCCGGTCGATGTCTTGATAATTGGTTTTCATGCTTGGTTGGCTCCTTCCTTTATTTGCCCATGGCGGGGCATGTTTTACACAATCTTTATCTTGATTCTAAAAAGGCTTCCGGCTTATTACATGAACAACAGGAGGCTGACAGCCATAACCGCCATTCCTAAAATCGCACCGTAAATCGACAGGTGTGGTTCTCCGTAGGCGCGAGCCGACGGCAGCAGTTCGTCCAGAGAGATGAAAACCATAATTCCGGCTACGGCAGCGAATATGATCCCGAAAACCACCTCGTTGAGGAAAGGCATAAGAACCAGATAAGCGACAATGGCACCGACCGGTTCCGAAAGACCGGACAAAAAGGAATAGAGAAAAGCCTTCTTTTTGTCCCCTGTTGCGTAAAAAATAGGAACCGAGACCGCAATACCCTCCGGTATATTATGAATGGCGATGGCAACGGTAATCGGAATGGCGATCGAAGGCTCTTGCAGGGCCGAAACAAACGTGGCTATGCCTTCGGGGAAGTTGTGGATGGCTATCGCCATAGCCGTAAAAACGCCGGTCCGCATCAAATTGGATTTGGTTTGGCAGACACCATCTTCGCACAGCTCTTCCACGCGATGCATCTCGTGGGGATTTTCCGCACTCGGGATCACCTTGTCGATCACAGCGATCAGGAGAATGCCGGCAAAGAAGGCCGCCGCCGTCACCCACCCTCCCGGTCGGGTCCCAAGCGCTGCGCTTAGCACCGTCTGGGCTTTGGGATAAATCTCGATCATGGACACAAAAATCATGACCCCGGCTGAAAAACCAAGGCTGGCAGACAGAAATTTCGTGTTGGTGCGTTTGGCGAAAAAACCGATGGCACTGCCGATCCCCGTGCTCAAGCCGGCCAGTGTCGTTAGACCGAACGCAAGCCAAACATTATCCATAAACAGTCCTCCAGTTCAGAACATCAGGATCAATCATCTACTATGATGGAACATGCGCCAGGTTTTGTAAAGTCATAATCAGTTTATTTTTCTTTGCCGGAAAGGTTGTCCTTCGACGGGATCACGTGTACAATTGCTTTGAATTGAGACGAATATCGTTTTAAAAAAGACCATGTGAAGGTGTTAAACAACCATGAGTTTTGAATCGATTGTCGCTCTTTTGGGCGGCCTGGCTCTCTTCATCTTCGGTATGCATCAGATGGGTGAGGGGTTGCAGAAGTCCGCCGGCGAAAAAATGCGAACAGTGCTGGCCATGTTGACCGGCACGCCGTTGAAGGCAATAATCGTTGGCGCATTGGTAACCATGATCGTACAAGGCTCCTCAGCAACAACCGTTATGGTGGTCGGCTTTGTCAGCGCCGGCCTGATGACTCTGCCGCAATCGATCGGTGTCATTATGGGCGCCAACATCGGAACAACCATGACCGCATGGATTGTAGCGGCAAATATTGATGAATATACCTATTTGTTTGTCGTCGTCGGTTTTGCCATGATGTTCTTCTTCAAGAAACCGAAAATTCGCTACATCGGCCAAATCATTTTTGCTTTTGGTCTCCTGTTTGTCGGCCTTAACAGTATGGGGGCGGCCATGAAGCCGCTGGCCAAAAGCCAAGCGTTTGCCGACATCATGCTGCAAATCAAAGACGTTCCCATTCTCGGCCTGCTGCTCGGAACCGTCTCTACCCTAGTGATCCAAAGCTCATCAGCAGCCATCGGCGTTCTGCAAACACTTGCCGGTATCGCGACAGACAGTGCCGGAACGCCGTTGATCAGCATCTATCAAGCTGTACCCATCCTTTTGGGCAGCAACATCGGGACTACCATCACCGCAATTTTGGCGTGTATCGGCGGGTCACGCAACGCCAAGCGAGCAGCGGCGGCCCATACACTGTTTAATGTTGTGGGTTCCATCATCTTCATGTTCCTGCTCCAGCCTTTTACCTGGCTGATCAATTCCCTCGTCGGCACGCTGGGGCACCGGCTTGTCGCCGATGTCAATACCGGCATTGTCGGCATGATGACACCTGTGGCCAACAGCATGCGCGAAAGCATTGCCGTATCCCATACACTCTTTAACGTTATCAACACCATAATCTGGCTGCCGCTGGTCTGGTTGATGGTCAAGCTGGTCACGCTGATCGTGCCGGGCGAAGATCCGATCGTTGACAAGCGTCTGGCGTTTATCGATTACAAGGTTATCAGAAGTCCGGCGGTGGCTATTGGCCTGGCAACCCAAGAGCTGGCACGTATGACCGAAATTGCCATGCAGATGACCAAGGACGGCCGGGAACTGCTGCTTAAAGGTCACAATGACGAATTGGAAACACGTATCTCCGGCAACGAAAGCACCATGGACTATCTTGAAAATGAAGTGGTTCGTTACCTGTCCAGTATTTTCAGTTCGTCTGCGGTGACCCAGGAATATTCGGCTCGCATTGCCGGGCTTTTGCACGTCACCAACGATCTTGAGCGGATTGGCGATTACTGCTGTAATATCTGCGAGAACTCCAAAGAAATGAAAGCGCAAGGTCTTCAATTTTCGACCAAGGCTCTCGAGGAACTCGATGGTGCGTTTCGTCTGATCGGACAAATGGTTCAGGATAGCACAGCGGCGCTGACTACGGAGAATCCAAAATTAGTCAACAATATCATGGAGATGGAAGAGCGAATCGATCTCCTGGAGGACGATCTCAGGGCCAGCCATTTGGAGCGGCTGAGCCAGGGGCTGTGTGATCCCAGAGCCACCGTGATTTTCCTGGAGATTCTCCACACCATGGAGCGAATTGCCGATCACTGTAAAAATATTGCCGATGTTGTCAAGTCAGGATCAGGTTATTCCGTGCACACCGGCCTTACCGGCTTCAACTAAGCCGCAGGTCGTTGATTTGTTTAGCTTAGCAGCGTGAGAATGGCTTTTCCAACCGGCAATCAGAAAGAACTGCGTTATGATTGAATTAATTACACCCCTGCTGAAAAATATCGGATTGGATCCGGACTGGACCGAGCGTCTGGCGATTCTTGCCTCAATCGTTGTCCTGCTCCTGGTCTGCTTCATCGCATATCTTATCACGCGTTATCTGGTCCTGCGGATACTTGCCTTCTATATCCGCAACAACCGTTTTTCCTGGGATAATTATTTCCTTGAACGCAAAGTTTTTCACCGCATGTGCCACTTGCTCCCGGCCGTGCTGCTCTACACATTTTCGGTTGCTTTCGGCGATTTACAGCAGGTGATCCATCGATTGGCTTCTATTTATATCACCATTGTCGTGGTTTTTGTCATTGACGCCTTTTTAAAAGCCCTTGACGATATCTACAACAGCTACGAGGTCGCCCGCAAAAAACCGATCAAGGCCTATCTTCAGGGCATTAAGATTTTCGTCGTTGTTGTTGCTTTGATCATCATTATTGCTCGGATCATTGATAAAAGTCCGGTTCTTTTGCTGTCCGGTGTGGGTGCGATGACAGCCGTTGTCCTTTTGATCTTCCAGGACTCCATTTTGGGGTTTGTCGCCGGCATCCAACTGGCCACCAATGATATGCTGCGCATCGGTGATCGGATTGAGATGCCCAAACACAACGCCGATGGCACTGTTGTCGACATTTCGTTGACCACCGTCAAGGTGGAAAATTTTGATCAGACAATCACGACCATTCCGACCCACGCCCTGGTCAAGGATTCTTTCCGTAACTGGCGCAGCATGATCGAATCCGGTACGCGTCGGATCAAGCGATCGGTTTATATCGATGTGGCTACGATTCGGTTCTGTACAGACGAGATGCTGCAACAATTTCGGCGCATTCATCTGTTAACCGGCTATCTTGACCAACGGCTGGCTGAAATCAACGCCTACAATCAAGAACGAAACATTGACACCGATCAGCCGGTCAATGGACGGCGGCTGACCAACATCGGCATTTTCCGGATTTATATTCAAAATTATCTCCGCGCTCACCCGAAGCTGAATCAGGACATGCCCCGGATGGTACGTCAATTATCTTCTAACGAACACGGACTCCCCATTGAAATTTATGCCTTTGCCGCCACTGCCGACTGGGCGGATTTTGAAACCATTCAGGCGGATATTTTTGACCACATTTTTGCTGTGGCACCCCACTTCGGTCTGAGGATCTTTCAAACACCCGGCGGACACGACCTGCGCGCGCTCAGCGACAGCATAAAACAAGACGGCTTCCTTAAATAAAAACAACCGCACCGGCTGCGGATAATCCTCGGTTCATTTTCTGCTTGACAAACAAATTCGGGTTCCCTAATATAGTTGTATCTGCAACTAATTTAAGGAGATCTTTTATTGACTGCTTCAAAATCCAAACAGCAGAACAGACGGACCATGATGCTTGATTTACCCATGCATCGCTTGATTCCGAAAATGGCCGTTCCCACTATTGTCAGCATGCTGGTCACAACGGTCTATAATTTTGCCGACACCTATTTTGTCAGTCATCTTGGCACAACAGCCACCGCAGCTGTCGGGGTCAATTTTTCGCTGGACAACCTGATCATGACCGCCGGCTCTTTCCTTGCCGTCGGTGCAAACAGCTTTATCGCCCGCCTTTTGGGTGCTAAGCAGGATAAAAAGGCCGCTCAGGTCCTGTCGACGGCTTTCTTTACAGCCATCTTCACGGGCCTGTTCGTGATGATAGCCGGCCTTTTGTTCCTCGAGCCGTTGGTTCGCTTGTTGGGCGCGACCGATACAACCGTGCAATACAGCATGGATTATGCCAGCTTCGTGCTCCTGGCGGCACCATTTATGGCGTCAAGTTTTGTTTTAAACCACTGCCTGCGTTCTGAAGGAAGCGCATCCTTTGCTATGATCGGAATAGCAGCCGGTGCCGTCCTCAACATTGCGCTGGATCCCGTTTTTATTTTTGTCTTTGACTTGGGAGTCAAGGGAGCGTCTATCGCCACGGCCTTATCCAAGATCGTCAGCTTTGTTATTTTGCTGACACCTTATCTTCGCCGCCACAGCCTGCTTTATCTGAGCGTTCGCAACATCCGCTATAGCCGGGAAATTGTTACCGAGGTTGTTAAGATGGGCCTGCCGGCAACGCTGCGTTCTACATTGGCAACCCTCTCCATGATCGTCCTGAACCGGATGGCCGGTGCCTATTCCGATTCGGTCCTGGCGGGTATGTCGGTTGTCAACCGGATCATCATGTTTCCCACAGCGGCTATTCTGGGATTCGGCCAAGGATTTCAGCCGGTAGCCGGATTCAACTGGGGAGCCAGACGTTACGACCGTGTCTATAAGGGCTTCAACTTTGCTTCGATTACGGCACTGATTGCCGGTGCCGTAATGGGACTGCTGTTGGCAATTTTTGCCAGACCGTTGATCGGGCTCTTTAGCAAAACCGACGCGGAATTGATTGCCATTGCTGTGTTTTCCATTCGCATGCAGTGTCTGGTTAAGCCCCTCCATTCCTGGGGAATTGTCGTCAACATGCTTTATTCCGGCTTGGGAAAGGCCCGGGGAGCCGCTGTTCTCAGTGTCACGCGCCAAGGTTTGTTTCTCATTCCGATGCTGCTTGTTTTGCCGGTTTTCTTCGCCGAATGGGGCTTGGCATCAGCGCAATTTGCTTCGGATATCCTGTCCATGACAGTCATCGTGCCGCTATGTGTAATAATCGTAAAAGAAATCCGCCGCAACATGCGATTTTCCGAAGCCGAAAAGGATCTGCCGATCATTGAAAGTGAGCGTGTGGCTTATGACTCCGATAACCTCTCGTGATTTAAATCGTTTTTTGGTTTTCCTCAATCGAAAACGCAGTCAGTTCATGTCGGCCCGACTCGCAGGTTCCGGCCTGACCGGACCCATGTACTCCTTTCTGCTCTGTCTGGAAAAAAACCCGGGCATCCGCCAGGATTTTCTCTGCACACATTTCAGCATAGACAAAGGAACCGTCGCCCGCCTTTGCAAGCGGATGGAGCACCTCGCCTTAATCCATCGCTCGGTCTGCTCGGACGACCGGCGCGCTTATCAGCTGTCATTGACCGAAACCGGTCGAGCCATGCTTAAGGTCATTCACGATCATCTTAATGACTGGAGTGACCGGCTTTTCGTCGGGTTCAGCGAGCAGGACCGAAGAACGGTTTTCGAGATGCTCAGCCACATGGCTGAAAACGTAAAGGACGACAAAACATCTTAAGGACAGGAGCAAGCTTATACATGCGTAATGATCAACGAATTTTCAACAAGGACTTTGTTTTGCTGTTCATCGTCAATTTTGTCAGTCACGCCGGTCTGCAGATGTTTGCTTCCATTATGTCCAAATATGCATCATCCCTGGGCTTCCCCGATGCCCTGCTTGGCCTGGTTGTTTCGGCTTACGCCTTTATGATTTTTGCCACCAGCCTTTTTTCCGGATCTTTCATCGATCGGGCCAACAAAAAAGGTCTGCTGCTTTTTGCAATGTTTGCCCAGCCGCTGGCGGTCCTTGGGTATGCTTTCTTGGCTTCAAACATGTTTGTCCTGATTTTGCTGCGATTGTTTCATGGTTTTTGCGCCGGCTTGATCTCCATCGTCACGATGGCCATGGTGGCCTTTGTTCTGCCGATCAAAAAAATGGGGCTGGGCATGGGCATCTACGGGCTGGGACAGACCATTGCCATGGCGGTCGGCCCCTCCGTCGGCATTACCTTGGTCGAACGTATCGGCTTTCGCGACATGTTCCTGATCTCTTTCGTCGTGGTTGCGCTGGCAGCCCTTTTGTCACTTTTCGTTGTACCGGTTCCCACCGTCAAGACCGCCCGGAAAAAATTTTCCTTTCGCGATTTGATCCTGGTCGATACCGTCCCGATTTCCCTGCTGGGTTTTCTCAACAATACCGCTTATGCGTCCTTAACCGCCTACATTGTTCTGCATGCCGATCAGCAGGGGATTTCGAACATCAGCCTTTTCTATACCGTTTATGCGATTGTTCTGCTGGCCAGTCGTCCGTTGATCGGCAGAATTTCCGATCGTATGCCATTAAAAACCATTATTTATCCGTCCAGTCTGCTGATTCTAGTGGCCATGCTACTCTGTGCCTATGCCGCCAACCTTTGGATGCTTTTGCTTGCGGCGGTCCTGATGGCTATCGGGATCGGCGGCTCGCAGCCGGCCATTCAGGCCACCTCCATTCGTGAAGCGCCTCCGGAAAAACGCGGCGCCGCCAGCGCGACCTTTATGATGGGCCAATCCCTCGGCTTTATCGTTGGGCCGATGGGCGGTGGTTATATCGCTTCAAAGATCGGTTTCAACAATATGTATGCCGTTATGTCCGGAACAGCTGTGCTGTGCATCCTGCTGATGAGCCTGATCGAGATTCGCCGACGAAGAACGGCCGCATCCCTTGATACGACTGCTTGATTTTAGGGAAAAATGGAGGAGTAATGGTATGCGAAAAATCAGAATAGGGTCAGGGGCGGGTTTTGCCGGGGATCGAATCGATCCGGCAATAGACCTGATCAAGTATGGCAATCTCGACTACATCGGCTTTGAATGCTTGGCCGAACGGACAATCGCCCTGGCGGTCCGGCAAAAAATGAACAATCCCGATGAAGGATATAATGATTTGCTGGAAGAACGCTTTCGGCTTATTCTGCCGGCAATGCAAGGGAGCAAGGTCAAAATTATCACTAACATGGGAGCGGCTAATCCGCAGGCGGCAGCGGCGAAGGTTGCTGAAATCGCTCGTTCTTTAAACATAAGCGGTGTCCGCATTGCGGCGGTTACGGGCGACGACGTCTTGGCCTTATTACCGCGCATGCTGGAAC
>JAAYPL010000092.1 GCA_012519875.1 Clostridiaceae bacterium
AAGACCTCTTCATCGATGACCTTCCACATGCCCGACATGGCTGCGCCGTTCAGATCGCTGGAAACTTTGGTGGTCCAGTCGCTGCCGCCGATGGCGATATAGGCAACGGCCTTTTTCTTGAATTTTCTGGGATCCGGGCCGGGTTTGCCGGCTTTTTCGGCGAGCTGTTTGGCAACGGTGTTGGTTCCGGTGTCATGAGCCGGTCCGCACATACGATCCTGCAGGACATTAAAAAGTCCGGGTGCGGCTTTTTCAAAAACCGGCACAGCAAAAAGCAGGCCGTCGGCATCGAGAATCTTATCATCAATCCACTTGAAGTCGTCTTTAATGACGCAGTCACCGTTGCCGCCGGTCATCAGGCTGGTAACACAGGCTATACAGCCGGTGCAAGGCTTAAGGTTCAATCTGTTGAGATTGATGAATTCGATCTCGGCGCCCTGTTCCTGAGCACCCATCAGTGCTTCCTTGACCATGGCATCGTTATTGCCGTTGATTGTTCCGCAAGATATTGCCAGAATTTTCATGATTAACCTCCGGGTTCTAATTGTTGTGTTTGATGAAAAACATCATGATTCTTTAATAATTATACGCTATTTCAGCGGTTTTTGTCCATGTTCCTAATTGCTTTTTTGTTTTGGATTGAAAAGTCAGTGATCCGATTGCCAGAACGACCCATGATATATATTATATAATGGTACTGCTCTTTTACGGACGGGACAATTTGAGGTCAAAGGGGAAATGGATCATGAAATATACGGGTGTCACAGCCAGAGGCATTCTTACCCCGATTTTTCAGGAGGGGGACGATCTGGTGACGCTGATCGTTGACAGCCTGCTCCGTGCCGCTGAACAGGAAAACTTCCTGCTCAATGACCGGGATATCATTGGTGTCACCGAGGCGGTTCTTGGACGAACTCAGGGCAATTACGCCACTTGCAGTCAGATTGCATCCGATCTTACCGGCAAACTGGGGGGCCGAACGATCGGCGTGGTTTTTCCGATCATGAGTCGTAATCGGTTTGCCCCTTTGCTCAAAGCTGTTTCCATGTCGGCTGAAAAAGTTTATGTGCAATTTTCTTATCCTGCGGATGAGGTTGGCAATCGACTGATCGATTGGGAACAATTTGATCAATCGGGTATCAATCCCTATTCTGACCACATGAACGAGTCGGAATTTCGTGCTATCTTTGACCAAGATGCAACACGGCATCTTTTTACGGGTGTGGACTATATTGAGCACTATAAGGAACAGGGTAATAATATCGAGGTCATTTTTTCCAATGATCCGACGCATATCCTTCGTTATACGAAAAATGTTCTCATCTGTGATGTTCACGCCCGAAACCGCACCCGGCGTCTGATTAAGCAGGCCGGTGGTGAACGGGTTTTCGGTTTGGATCAGATTCTGACCCGATCTGTTGATGGCAGCGGCTACAATCCCGAGTTCGGTCTGCTGGGATCCAACAAAGCCACTGAAGACAAGGTTAAGCTGTTTCCCCGAGATGCACAGTTGTTTGTCGACGATCTGGCCGAACAGTTGCTGCAAAGAACCGGCAAACATATCGAAGTCATGATCTACGGTGATGGTTGTTTCAAAGATCCGATCGGTGGGATTTGGGAGTTGGCCGACCCGGTTGTTTCGCCGGCTTATACGCCGGGGTTGGAGGGGACACCCAATGAGCTTAAAATCAAATATTTTGCTGACAATGAGTTCAGCGATCTGAAAGGCGAGGAGCTGGCGCAGGCGGTCCGTGAACGTATCCGCAATAAAGATACGGATTTGGTCGGCAGCATGGCCTCACAAGGAACCACCCCGCGCCGGATCACCGATCTGGTTGGCAGCCTTTGCGATTTGGTCAGCGGCAGTGGCGACCGAGGAACTCCGGTAGTGCTGATACAGGGTTATTTCACCAATTTTGCTACGATTTGACTCGAATATAGATATGCTTTGAAGAGGCATGGCCGGTCGGTCGTGCCTCGATTTCGAAACGGCCGATGGATTTGATCATCGGGGTCAGTTTTTCAAATCCAAAATTTCGCGGATCGAAAGAGGGTTGTTTTTTTAACAACAGACTGCCGACTTCGCCCAGGTAAGCCCACCCGTTATCATCTTCGACGTCACGGATTGTTGTGGTAATCAGCTTGACGACATCGGGGCCGATCTTGCGGAAGGTTGCTTTCTTTTTTGCCGGCTGAGCAGTTTGACGAGCGGCAACTTTCTGGCCATTGCCGGCCATATGCTGGCTGGATTCGGCCTCGGCCTCGGCCTGCATTTGTTCTTCGAGAATTTCCAGGTAAATAAATTTATCACAGGCCGCAATGAAGGCGTTGGGCGTTTTTTGTTCGCCGATGCCATAGACTGTTTTGCCGGCCTCGCGGAGCCGGATGGCCAGGCGGGTAAAATCACTGTCGCTGGAAACAAGGCAAAACCCGTCGGCCTGTTTGGTGTAGAGTATATCCATCGCATCAATGATCAGGGCGGAATCGGTCGAGTTTTTACCGGTCGTATAGCCGAATTGCTGGACCGGCGTGATGGCGTAGTCCAATAGCAATGGTTTCCAGCCGGCCAGGTTGGGCTTGGTCCAGTCACCGTAAATCCGCTTGATGGTCGGATTGCCGTAACGGGCAATTTCCTCCATCATTCCCTTGATGTTCTGGTGGGAAATATTGTCGGCATCGATGAGGACAGCCAGTCTGATTTCGCTAATGTTTTCTTGATAATTTTCCACGGGATCACGCGTCTCTTTCTAATCTAAATAATACGGACACTGGTGCAGCTGCGACCAAAACCGGCAATGGATCAGGTTGTGGTGCTAAAAACCGAGCTTGTTGCCGGTGCCAAAAAATCAATGAAGTCAGGGGGGAAGACAAATTGGATCAAAAGGAAGATAATTACGCCCAGAAACACAAAAACTCCCAGCACGATCAAAAACGTCCACAGACAACCCAACGTGGCGCCTTTGACCCGGGCAGCGCGGCGGGCGCTTTTTTGCGCGGCGGTCAGCGGATGACGATTTTGGGGGTTGGGGGAGTAGAGAAAATTACCACATTTTACGCAAACATTCTTGCCGGCAGGATTGTCTGTACCGCATCTTATGCATTTCATTACGGATTAACTCCTCAAGTAGACAAATAAACTTTCATCAATTATTCTTTATACACTATGATATCATGAAAGTACAGTTTTGCAGATGTTCGGGGGGACAAAAGATGGATTATCGAGCATTAATCGTGCGGTGGCTGGCGGACGAAACGAATGTTTTGCCTGAACAGATTGACAGCTGGCTGGAGATTCCACCGCAACCCGAATTGGGCGATTTTGCTCTTCCGTGTTTTCAATTGGCCCGCACGTTACGCAAATCTCCCTCGGCAATAGCCAACGAGCTTGCCGAGCAGGCATCCGTCCACTTCGATCGCAAGATCCAAGTGCAGGCTGTGGGTGGTTATTTGAATTTTTTTATTGATCGCGCCAGCTATATCAGCCATGTTGTCACTCGAACTCTCAAAGATGGTGAACAGCTCGGTGTTTCGGATGAAGGTGAGGGCAAGACCGTCATCGTTGAATTTTCTTCGCCCAATATCGCGAAGCCTTTCCATGTCGGGCATGCATTTACGACGATCTTGGGGCATGCGCTTTATCGACTTTATGATCGACTGGGTTATCGCGTCATCCGGATGAACCACTTGGGGGACTACGGCACGCAGTTTGGCAAACTGATCGTTGCATATCGGTTGTGGGGTGATGAGGCGGCCTTGCAGCATGAACCGATTAATGAACTTTTGCGGATTTACGTCCGTTTTCATGATGAGGCCCAAAATCGGCCTGAATTGGAAGACGAAGCGCGTCAGGCGTTCCGGAAGCTGGAAGCCGGTGAAAAAGCCGAAAAGGAACTTTGGCAGCGATTCAAGGATCTCAGTCTCAAGGAGTTCTCAGCTGTTTACCAAAGGCTGGGTGTGGCCTTTGACAATTACAACGGCGAAAGTTTTTATTCCGACCGGATACCGGAGGTCGTTGATCTGCTGCGTCGGAAAGGTCTCCTGATCGAAAGTGAAGGCGCCCAGATTGTTCCGTTGGAGGAGTACGGCTTGCCTCCCTGTATCGTGCTCAAATCAGACGGCACCACGATCTACGCCTCCCGTGACCTGGCGTCTGTGCTCTACCGGATTGAGCGCTATCAATTTGACAAAAACATTTACGTTGTCGGCAATCCGCAAGCGCTTCATTTCCGCCAGGTGTTTGCGGTTCTGGACAAGGCAGGAATTCCCGAAGCGAAGAATTGCATACATGTCGGATTCGGATTGGTCAAATTTCCCGACCGCAAGTTATCAACGCGAAGCGGTGATGTGATTCTCTTATCTGACCTGCTGAACGAGAGCGTGGAGAAAACGTTGACCATTATCCGCAATAATGCCCAAATTCGACAGACCGACATGAGTGAAGAGGAAATGCAGAGCATTGCGGAGAAAATCGGCCTGAGCGCCGTTGTTTATACTTTCCTGAAAAACAGCCGTGAGCGCGATATTATCTTTTCTTGGGATGAAATGCTGGATTTTGACGGTGACTCGGCTCCTTATGTTCAATATGCTTATGCGCGTGCCCGCAGTATTCTGCGCAAAGCGGAAGAAGCCGGCCTGCTGTCGGAACAAATCGAATTTCCGGCGGTTTTGGATCATGATGATGAATTTGCTTTGGCCAAACTGCTGGACGGTTTTACCGAGGCCATTCGCCGGGCTGTTGCCTTGAACGAACCTTATATCATGGTTCGCCAGGTGACCTCCTTGGCCAGAACATTCAATAAATATTATAATAGTGAGTCCATTCTCGGCACGGCTGACCCGGTGGTGCGCACCGCAAGACTCCGGCTTTTGCAAGCCGTGTGCCTTGGCATTCGAATCGGATTGGATTTGGTCGGGATTACGGCTGTCGAACGGATGTAGTGATTATGGATTCTTGGTACAACGCAGATTTTGACCGGCTCAAATATCAAAGGGTTGACTTCGAATATGTTGCCGGCGAATTACGGCGGACGCGTCTGCGTCTGCGCTTGGCTTCCACCCCCCTTGCCGCCGAGCAGGCCGTGTATGACATGCAAGCCGCCCTGCGGCTGTATCGCACTCACTCCGCTCTTGCCAGGATTCGTCATGACCTGAGGAGCGATGATCCGTATTATGCCGGTGAACAGGCTTATTACGATCAAGCCGACGCACAAATATCCTTGCAGGTGCAAAGCTTCTATACTACCTTATTGAATTCAAGGCATCGGGCCGATCTGGAGGCCAAATTCGGCCGATTGATCATCCGCAAAGCCGAGAATCTCAAAGATATCATCCGCCCCGCGGCGGTTGAGAACGTGGCAGAGGAAAATCGCTTGCAGTCGGCCTATCAGCAAATGGTCTCAACCGCAACCGTTGTTGTTGACAGTCAGATCCTGCCATTAACCGGTTTAGGGCCGCTCCTGCAGTCACCGGACAGGATAACCCGAGCGCTTGCTCACCGTGCGGAGACTGATTGGTATCAGGATCATTCGGAAGATCTTGATGACTTGTTTGATCAATTGGTGAATGCACGATCGACACTTAGCCGTAAGGTTGGATTCCGCTCGTTTGCTGATTTGGCCTATAGGCGTCTTGAACGTTTTGATTATTCCCGGGTTGAAGTGGAAACTCTGCGCCGGTCGGTTGTTCGCTATATCGTTCCCCTGACATCGGAAATTCGCTACCTGCAACGTCGGCGCCTCGGGCTGGATCGCTTGTACTATTATGATTTGCCCTGTTATCTGCCATCCGGGAACCCACGTGTGCTTCTTCCGTTGGATCATTGGCCGGCGGCTTGCGAACAGATTCTGGCTGAGATTGCTCAGAAGCGGCTTTCTTTTTTCCAAGATCTGATCAATCGGTCGTTTTTTGATTTGGGTGTCAGAGCCAATAAAGTGCCGGGAAGCTCTTGTTCGACAATTATCAACGCCGGGTTGCCGTTTATCCTAATGAACGCTTCCGGAACCGCCTGTGATGTCTCGACCTTATTTCATACGGCGGGGCATGCATACGGAGTTGCGCAGGGCCTAAAGGATGTAACACTTCTTGAGTATTTGCAGCCGGCATCTGATGTCGGCGAAATCCACGCAACCGCTATGGAATATCTTAGCTACCCATATCTTGAGATGTTTTTTGGCAATGATGCATTGGATTATACGATGATGCACATGAGCGAAGTTTTGCTCATGCTCCCTTATTGGTGTATGGTTGATGAGTTTCAACATGCTGTTTACGATCGGGCAAATTTGACCGCAAGTGAACGGCGACAGATTTGGCGCGAGCTGCAGGGGATATATCAGCCCGATCTTGATTATGATCAAGAACCCTATCACGCCGAGGGCAATGCCTGGCAGAAAGACGTGCATATCTACGTGGCACCTTTTCATTCGTTTGATTATGTTCTTTCTCACTTGGCGGCTCTGGACATCTGGCAGGTCAGCCTGAATGCGCCGGATGATGCCTGGCGCATGTATGAAAAGCTTTGTGGCCTCGGCGGCCGGGATACTTTTGCGGGGCTTCTCGAAAAATCCGATATTGCATCGCCTTTCGATCATGATACGATCAAGCGACTGGCTTATGCCGCCAGCAACTTTTTGGACTTATGACCGGTCTGCCGTCGGTTTTTACAGCTGAAATGCAACAACTATTTGCCCGGTTTGGCTTTCGGCACGAATGGCCGGCATTTATCGCGTCATTTTCCCAACCCGCTGCCGCCGGCCTGCGTGCCAACACACTCAAAATTCCCGCCGGGAAGCTGTCTTCCGTCCTGCCGATTCAAGACGGGGTGATCAAGCCGGTTCCTTGGTCATCGGATGGTTTTTATCTGCCCTCCGGCTTCAGGCCGGGACGCTTGCCGGGACATTCAGCGGGTCTTTTTTACATTCAAGAGCCTAGCGCCATGTTGCCGGCGGTTGTTCTTAACGCCAAACCCGGTGAACGTATTTTGGATCTGTGCGCCGCGCCGGGCGGCAAAAGCACAAAAATAGCTGCCGATTTGCAGGGAGAGGGGCTGTTGTGGGCCAATTAAATTTCAGCCGAGAGAACCAAGGCGTTGCTGCACAATATTGAACGGATCGGCTGTCGGAACAGTATAATAACCCAGGAAACACCGGAAAGGATGGCGGCGCTTCTTCCGGAATACTTTGACGCGGTATTGGTTGATGCGCCCTGCTCGGGTTCCGGGATGTTTCGTCGTGATCCGGAAGCCAGGGAAAGCTGGCTTCAATTTGATCGGTTGCATTATGCCGGATTGCAACGTGGCATTTTACGTTCCGCGTGGGCCATGCTGCGGCCGGGGGGACGTTTGGTCTACTCGACTTGTACCTTTTCACTGGCCGAAAATGAGGAAGTGATAGCCTGGATGCTGGAAACTTATCCGGATTGCCGGATTCAACCTATTTCCAAACCGGAAGGAGTCGACGATGGACTGCCTCTTACAACAGAGATGAGCGGAACGGCGCGGATTTGGCCCCATCGGACGATGGGCGACGGCCATTTTTGCGCTTTGCTTGTCAAGGCTGAACGGGACGACCGGGCTGAGGTAAAATCAGTTGATCCCGAAGTATGGGAAAAATCAAACGTTGATGAGTCATGGGAAACAAAGGCTGCCCGGGAAGCTTTTGATCTTTTTATTGCTGAGACATTGGCTGTTGATCGGCTTTCTTTGTTTGTTGCGGCGATGAACCGGGGAACCTTGCGCTATGACCGTGGCCGATTACATCTCTTGACAGCGGGCATTCAAGTACCGGTCGGTCTTCGCAAAGTCAAAACCGGTCTTTTTCTGGGTCAGACACGCAGATTAAGGGGTCAACGGGTTGTTTTCGAGCCTTCGCACGCGTTTTTAATGAGTCTGACTGCATCCGATTTTTCCCGAACAGCGTCCGGATCGTCGGATTCTGACTTGATTCGCCGCTATCTGAGAGGCGAGACCACCATCAATCCCGGGCTGACGATGTCGGAATCCGGTTATTACGGCGCTGTGCTGCTCAAGTACGGAGAACATCTCTGGCCATTGGGATGGATGAAGACCATGCCGGGCAACCAGATGAAAAACTTATATCCACAAGCCTGGCTCCGGCTAATATAGGACGAGGTGATTTGTCGATGGAGGTTATTTTAGCAACCGCCAATGAAGATAAAGTCAAGGAAATACGGGAAATCCTGCCGGACAGCAACATCCGTTTTCTGACATTGACCGAAAGCGGTTTTGTTGGTCAAATTGTTGAAACCGGTCGGTCTTTTACGGACAATGCGTTGATTAAAGCCAGAACGGTTCACCGCCAAATCGGCGGCTATGTTTTGGCTGACGATTCCGGCCTGTCCATTGATGTCTTGGATGGAGCTCCCGGGGTCCATTCCGCCCGATTTGCCGGTGAAAATGCCGGCTATCCGGAAAAATTTGCCAAATTATACGGCCTGCTGGCACCTTGGCCGCCCGAAGATTGGCTGGCCAGCTTTATTTGCGTGATGGCGCTGGTTCGTCCGGATGGCCGAGAGAGTATTGTTCGTGGTGAATGCCGAGGCCGGATTACGCCGATTATGAAGGGCAGCAATGGATTCGGGTATGATCCGATTTTTTTATTACCGGATCGCGGCTTGACCATGGCACAAATTCCTCCTGAAGAGAAGCACCGAATCAGCCATCGCGGGCGTGCTTTACGGCAAATCGCCGAATTATTGAGCGTTGAAAGCAGCAAGGAAAAAGGCTGATATAACAAGCCGATATTACGGCTTGACCATGGCTTATCGAACATGTTATATTATCCCGTGCGGACGAATGTATTCTGGTCAAGGACAATAGGAAGGGAGCATGATAGTGGATAGTGAGTTTTTTCTGGTTAAATCAGACGTGTTGCCCGAGGTTTTTGTCAAGGTTATGGCGGTCAAACGTCTGCTCAACGCCGGCAAGGCCGAATCGGTCAATGAGGCCGTACAGCGGATTGGTCTGAGCCGAAGTGCTTATTACAAATATAAAGACGCGGTTTTGCCCTTTTACGAGTCTTCTCGCGGGCGGCCGGTCACGCTGATTTTTGCCGTGGAAAATTTCCCCGGCATCTTGTCGGGAATCATCAATTGCATGGCCAAGGCCAAAGCCAATATTCTGACCATCAATCAAAATATTCCGATCAATGGCTTGGCGGACGTGTCTATCTCAATTGAAACCGATCGGATGACGGTGGAGCTGGAGCATCTCTTGGATGATCTGAGCCGAATATCGGGCGTTCGATCGTATCGAATAGTAGCCAGGGATTAACGGAGGAGTTATGATCGAAATTGCTATTTTGGGATATGGTGTAGTTGGGTCGGGTGTGGCTGCGATCTGCCGGATGAATCAGTCGGTTATTCAAAATCGCATCGGCCGGCACATTAATGTGAAGAGAATTCTCGATATTCGGGATTTCCCGGACGACCCGTTTGCCGATCGCATGACAAAGGATGCCGATCTGATTTTTACCGATCCGGCCATTCAGGTGGTTGTTGAGACAATCGGAGGATCCGGAATTGCTTATGAGCTGACCCGCCGCGCTTTGCAAAGCGGCAAGCATGTGGTGACGTCAAACAAGGAATTGGTAGCCGCATTTGGCCCTGAGCTGATGCTCCTGGCCCAAGAAAACAATGTGAAGTATCTGTTTGAAGCCAGTGTCGGCGG
>JAAYPL010000093.1 GCA_012519875.1 Clostridiaceae bacterium
AGGTGGGCGGCGCAGCGTTGCATCAGGGAAAATTCGATGGCACGCACTTTACAGTCAATTTTATCTCTTAAATAATCTGCCAAAACGCTGGCGGTACCTCCCATTTGCTTGTGTCCGAAGGCATCAACCCTTAATTCGCCGACCAGCTCGGGGATATACTTGCCTTCGCGGGTTTTGACACCTTCGGAAACCGCGACAATAACCTTTTTTTCTTTTTCATAGATGCGCCGGATATCCTCGAGCATTTTTTCGATATCAAAATCAACCTCAGGCAGATAGATCAAATCCGGTCCGTAGCCTTTGTAACTGGCCAAAGCAGCCGATGCTGCCAGCCAACCGGCATTGCGTCCCATGATTTCGATAACGGTGATCATGCCGGTGTCATAGACGCGTGCGTCCAAATAGACTTCCATACATGTGGTGGCGATGTATTTGGCGGCCGAGGCAAAGCCGGGGCAGTGATCCGTGCCATACAAATCATTGTCTACGGTTTTGGGAACACCCATGACGCGACAATCATAGCCGGCCTTTTGCATGAACTTGGAAATCTTGTTGCAGGTGTCCATGGAGTCATTACCGCCGTTATAGAAAAAATAACGGATATTATGTTTACGAAACACTTCCAGAATGCGCTTATAATCCGTATCGTCGACGTCGGGATCCGCCAATTTATAACGACAGGACCCCAATGCCGAAGAGGGGGTGGTTTTGAGCAGCTCCAATTCAGCCGGGTCCTCCTGGCCGATATCGTAAAACTTCTCGTTTAGGATGCCGACGATTCCATTGGCCGCGCCGTAGACCTTTTCGATGACGCCGGTTTGCCGCAGGGCTTCGGTAAAAACACCGGCTGCACTGGCGTTGATGACCGAGGTCGGTCCGCCGGATTGGCCGAAAACCGCATTGCCGATTAACTTACTCATTTGAATCCTCCTAGGTGACATATGTAGCTCAAAGTTTGCATAGCAGGGCTATTCTACCATCACATCCGGATGGTTTCAAGAAAAAAAGATATCGGTTCGCTTTCGATGCTTAAAATTATCTGTCCGAATCATGGTGTCCGCTCAGGGCAGGTTGTTGATCGGTGTTGAGCAAACCGTATATCAGCATATCATGATAATCACCACGGCGAAGAATATGTTGCCGCAATCGCCCTTCAAGGGTAAAATTCAAGGTCTCAAACAGCTTGCGGGATGCCGTATTCGGTTCGATGACGCGTGCCCAGATGCGTTTTAGGCCCAGTTCATCAAAAGCGTAACGGATCATCAAGGTCAAAGCTTCGGCAGCCAGACCGTGTCCGCGAGCCGCAGGTTCGGTCAGCGCAATGCCGATTTCGCTGTGCCCGTTCGGCCAGTCGAGACCGTCCAGATTCAGCAGTCCGACCAACCAACCGTCAACACGAACGGCGAAGATAAAGTTTTCCACACCGTCATTCCAATCTGTCATCAGGCGGCCGATCTGTGTGGCATTCAGTGGTCGAGCCGTTGTCGGAATAAAGTAGGTGAGGGAGGCCATATCCTGAAAAAATGGCAGCAGGTTCGGGATATCGGACTCGTGAATGGCGGTCAGATCAACACGGGGACCACGCAACGGCAGTCCGGATCGAGAGTTATTGGTTGTCAACATTGATCACGCTCCCAGAGCTTTGATAAGGCCAGTATAATCTGCCGATCGACCCTTGACAAGGTAGCCGTACATCCGTATAATTCATTCGTGCCGGCGAAAAGCCGGTAAGCGGCCGGATCATTCTTGCACGATACGGTGGGATTAGCTCAGTTGGTTAGAGTGCCAGATTGTGGCTCTGGAAGTCGTGGGTTCGATTCCCATATCCCACCCCAAAATTCCCGGCGGGATCCTGATGAGTCAATCGGATCCTTGGACAAATTACGTCATTGGGGTGTCGCCAAGCGGTAAGGCACGGGACTTTGACTCCCGCATGCGTAGGTTCAAATCCTGCCACCCCAGCCAAACGATCCACTAGCTCAGTAGGTAGAGCACCTGACTTTTAATCAGGGGGTCCGGAGTTCGAATCTCCGGTGGATCACCAGAAAGCTTCAAGAACATTGCTTCTTGAGGCTTTTATGTTTTTCCGGTTCGAATCAACCCAGGCTTGACAATTTGTTCCATTTATCAGTACTGTTTGAATGGATGTAAGTTCAGAAAACTATTTTCTCACAGAAGGAGTTGTTGAAGATGAAAGTTCTATTAATCGGCGGAACCGGTAATATCAGCATGTCTATTACCAAACGATTGTTGGAACGCGGCGATGAGGTTTACCTTTTTAATCGTGGCAACAATCGAGAATGTGAGGCTCTGGGCGCTCATTACATCATTGGCGATGCCTTCGACTCGGCCGATCTCAAAGCTAAGGTTGGTGATCAGAAATTCGATGTTGTTGCCAATTTCATTCTGTTCACACCCGAACAAGCGCAGATGAATTATGAGGTGTTTGCCGGCCGGACCGGACAGTATTTTTTCATCAGTTCCTGTACCGTTTATCAAAAACCGATTTTAAAGCTACCGATCACACCGGACACACCTTTGAGGAACCCTTACAGCCTGTACGCCCGCAATAAAATAGCCTGTGAAGATTACTTCACCAAACAGTATCGTGACAACAACTTTCCCATCACCATTGTGCGTCCTTCTCATACTTATGGTGAGACCAAGCTGGTTGTTGGTCCTTTGATGGGATGGGCCGTACCGCATTGGACGCTGGCCGACCGGATTCTTAAGGGCGAACCGATCATTGTCCATGACCTTGGGCGAACCTTCTGGACGGCGACCCACAGTGATGATTTTGCTTATGCTTTTTGCGGCTTGGTTGGCAATCATGAGGCGATCGGGCATGCATTCCACATTACCAATGACGACCCGCATACCTGGAATGAAATCATGGGCATGTATGGGCAAATCCTGGGTGTTGAACCCAAAATCGTTCATGTTCCGACTACTTTTATCGGTAAGCTTTATCCGGAAAAGTATGACGCCATCTTGGGTGACATGAGCGAGAACGCGATTTTTGATATCCGCAAGTTGCAAAAATTCGTTCCGGGCTATCGTACACGGATTCCCCTCAGGGAAGGATTGACCCGTTCGGTTAACTGGTACCGGAACCATCCGGAGGCCCATCGGATTGATGACGAAAACAACCGGATGACCGATCACATTATCAAGGCTTGGCAGGATGTCCTGCGAAAAGACTGACCGGCTGACTCGGAAAGAAAATACGATTTAAGCAAGTCCTGCCGGATCTTTTTGGCAGGGCTTTTGTTGTCTTGGAACAGAGGCAGTGAATCGATTATCGTTCGTAGTATGTATAACCGCGCAATCCGTTTTCGTAGGCATCCATGATTTCCTTGCGATCGGAAGGCGTGATCAGATCGTCACGGACAGCGTCTTCCGCCAGACCGCGAAAACGCCCGAGCATGCGCTTGGGATCGAATTCAACGTAGGACAGGACGTCGGCAACACTATCACCATGCAGTTCGCGGACAAAATGATAAGTACCGTCATTGTTGATTTGAACGCTGACGACATTGGTGTCGCCGAACAGATTATGCAGGTCCCCCAGTGTTTCCTGGTAGGCGCCGACCAGAAAGATCCCCAGATAATAATCATCACCGTTTTTCATTTCATGGAGGGGCAATGTCCTTTTGACATCATGCAGGTCGATAAACCGATCAATTTTGCCGTCGCAGTCGCAGGTAATATCGGCAATAATGGCCTGTTCGCGAGGCTTCTCTTCCAGTCGATGAATGGGCATAATCGGGAAGAGATGGTCGATTGCCCAACTGTCAGGTATGGACTGAAAAACCGAGAAATTACAGTAATATATAGCCGCAATGGCGCTTCCCAGGTCATTGAAATCGGGGGGTGGATTTTTTAGTTTTTCCTTTTCGGTGGCAATTTTACTGATGATATTCCAGAAGATTTTTTCGGCAAAGGATCGATCGCGAAGGGAAATGCGGCCGTGCTTGAACATGTCACGGATTTCATCGCGATAGTACAAAGCATCATTATAACATTCCTGTAAATTTTTTAGATTAAGACTCCGATAGACATCGAAAAGATTCTGAATCTGCTCTGTGGTGTCTTCAGCCGGTTGATCCGGCAAATCATAGTTTTCCAATTTTTCGACTTCCAGCACATCAGTAACCAGAACCGAGTAATAAGCGACGACCATTCGACCTGATTCGGTGATCAAGGTCGGATGTGGTACTGAAGTCGGGTCAAGGGTAGACATGACGGCCTCAACAATGTCGGCACAATATTCCTTGACCGAGTAATTCCGGCTGTTGACGTAATTGGTGTTTGAACCGTCGTAATCCACGGCCAAGCCGCCGCCCAGGTCGAGATACCCCATGGGTGCTCCTTCTTGGTAGAGCTCGGCGTAAACGCGTGCGGCTTCGAGCACAGCCGAACGAATGTCGCGGATGTTTGGAATTTGTGAACCAAGGTGATAATGGAGCAGTTTGAGGGAATCCAGCATGCCTTTTTCTTTCAGGGTGTCCACAATGGCGATCGTCTGGGTGACATTTAAACCGAATATGCTGCGATCCCCGCCGGATTCGGTCCAGTGTCCGCCGGCTTTGGCCGAAAGTTTAAGGCGGATTCCAAGATTCGGCTTGATGCCTAGGGCTTCGGACCTGGCCAGGACCGTGTCCAGCTCGGAAGGGATTTCAATGACAAAAAAGCATTTCAGGCCAAGCTTAACCGCATAAAGGCAAAAATCGATAAACTCCTCATCTTTGTAACCGTTGCAAATCAGACACGCTTCCTGATCTTTCATAACCGACAGGGCGGCGATCAGTTCGGCCTTGCTGCCTACTTCCAATCCATGGTGGTAGCGCTGACCGAAACGGATAACTTCTTCGATCACCTGCTGCTGTTGGTTGACCTTAACCGGATAAACACCGCGGTAAACGCCCTGATAGCCCAAGGTGGCGATTGCCTCGGCGAAGGATTCATTGAGATAGGACAGCTGCGAATCCAAAATATTTTCAAAGCGAAGCAGAACCGGCATTTCCATGCCCCGCTCCCGAATGCCGGAAATAATATCGATCAGGCTGACCGCGGCCTCCGGTGTATCTCTGAAAGGGTTGATCAAAACTTCACCCTGATTTGAAATGGAAAAATACCCGGCTCCCCAATTGTGGATGCCATAAAGTTCCTCGGATTTTTCAATAGTCCAGCGATCAAGCAGCTCTGTTTTTGACATACCGGCTCCTTCACTTCCTGTATGAAATGCCATGGACAACAAAACCCATTATATAACACGTCGGAGGTTTTTGCATTGATAGATTTTCCAACTCCATGTTAAAATAAATTCAGACAGCAGGTAAGGTCATGCTCAATCCCGATATCCGGAATGCGATCGTTCCGATCACTCCATGAAAGGAAGGCTTTCTATGAAACAGTATCCCAATCTTTGCAGCCCCATTCAGATTGGCCGGTTCACTTATCGTAATCGAATCGAAGCGGCCCCGACAATTTTTGCCAGTCTCGCCCTGGTTCCGCCGATTTCCGACCGCGTGATCCGTATGACCGAGGATCGGGCAAAAGGTGGCAGCGCCAGCGTCATCAGTGGTGAAATTCCGGTTAACTTTGATGACTCTTTGCGACCTGTTGTGGTCGGTGAGGGTAAGTTTCTGAGCATCGTCATTGATTATCATAACTACACCGATGAAAATTTTAAAATTTTTCAAAAAAATGCTCAATCCATTAAAAAGCATGGCGCGGTAGCTATTGCCGAGCTGTCCCATTTCGGTGAGGAAAAACCGCTTTTGGACGATGGGATTTTACCCTTGGGCCCGGTCTCCTATACAAAACCCGACGGTACTCCGGTGAAGGGCTTCGACAAGGCCGATATGGATAAAGTCGCCAACGATTTCGCCACTGCTGCCGTTTATATGCAGAAGGCCGGTTTTGACGGGGTGTTTGTTCACTGCGGCCACGGCTGGTTAATCGGCCAATTTCTGTCATTACGAAACAACAGGCGGACAGATGAATATGGCGGCAGTATTCAAAACCGCGCGCGTTTCCCGTTGCAGATTCTGGAACGTATTCGTGAGCGATGCGGTCCGGATTTTCTGATTGAAATCCGACTCAGCGGCGAAGAAAACATGCCCAATGGAATTACTATAGATGAAACCGTCGAGTTTTGCCGTATGCTCGAAGGTCGAGGGCTGGTTGATCTCATTCATATTTCCGCCGGCCATTACTACAGCCCGGCTCGCTCACACGAGTTCTCCACTATTTTTCTGCCTCACGGCCTGAATGCCGATTATGCCGCTGCCGTCAAAAAAGCCGTCAGTATCCCGGTGGCGGTTGTTGGCGGTATTACATCGGCCGAAGTGGCGGAACAGATTATTGCCGAAGGCAAGGCGGATATTGTTTCCATGGGCAGACAGATGATCGCCGATCCTGATTTCGCTTTGAAAGCCTGCTCGGGCAGAGGTGATGAGATTCGCGAGTGCCTGCGTTGTTGCATCTGCTATCCCGGACCCTACGGTGAGCACGCGACTGATCCGGACTCCCAATATTTACCGGGTCTCGGGTCGTGCACTATTAACCCGTACAATGTGAATTCCTTTTCCCATCATAAGGTATTGCCGGAAGACATGCCTGAACCGGAAGGTTCACGCCGTGTCCTGATCATCGGCGGCGGACCGGGTGGAATGCAGGCGGCCATCGATGCCGCTGACCGTGGGCATCAGGTTACGCTCGTGGACGACCATGAGCGACTGGGCGGCATTCTGCGCCTGACTGATTTCGATTATTTCAAGCGTGATCTGTTTAATTTTAAAGAATTGCTGGTTCGCGAAATTGCCAAGCGCAAGTCCATTGAAGTTCGCCTGAACACAACGGGCACGCCGGAATTGATCCGTGAAATCAACCCCGACGCTTTGGTGATTGCCATCGGCGCCGAACCAATGATACTGCCGTTGCCGGGAATCGACCGGACCATGAACGCCATAGACACATACTTTTTGCCGGACGAGGCGATCGGCAAGAAAGTGGTTATGCTGGGCGGCGGCCTGGTCGGCTGTGAAGTGGCTTTGGAGCTGGCGCATAAGGGACATGAGGTTATGGTCGTCGAAATGAAAGAACGGTTGGTGGCCGAGGCCATTGGCATCCATCGGACGGCTCTTTTGGACAAGATGGATGAGCTTGGCATTCAATCCACGGTGCGCGCAACAGCCCTTGAGGTTCGCGAAAACGGCGTACTTGTCCGTGACGGTGAAGGGATGGAAAAAACAATCCCGGCAGATACCGTGGTCAATTGCTTGGGTATGAAGGCGCGCCGAGCCGAGGTTCAAATGTTGAGAGAGGCCGCCGGCGACATCCCGGTCTTCGAAATCGGCGATTGTGTCCGAGCCGCTAAAGTTGGTGAGGCCGTTCAGGAAGGCTATACCGCTGCCTTATCGATTATCTGAGAAGCTTCTTGCCGGGCTTGGACCTGCCAGGCAGCCATGGCGGAAGCAAAGCGGACACAATAGCCGTCGCCGGTTTGCAGCAAGCTTGTTTTGCGTTACAATAGGCGTGGACTTTAAGAGGAGTACACATATAACGTTGACGGGAGGATGTGCACTTGATCAGATCATCATTGACCCTTAGCATTTGTTCTCACGATGCCCAGGAATCCAGCTATCTCGTCAATGGCACGCATTTGGGGCTGCTGACCCCCCATTCGCAAAGCACACACGTCCAGACATCCAGCCGTCAAGTTCAGCTAATCGTGGCCTTGCGCGATCAGGACGATGCAGCAGGAGCCACGCTGGTCAGGCAAAAACAGCAGATAAAAGCCTGGCAGGAGTTTCTCAAAATTATCTCACGGAACGAGACGAGGGACCTGAACCTGCTGATGCAAAAATACCGTTTATTTCCTGACTGGCTGGTGTGTTACGATGAGAAGAAGTTACAGGCTTGGTTGCCGGAAGCCGCCGGTTTTTACCTGTTGCGAAATCTGGAGCTTCATCGGCTTGAACCGGTCCCGCCGAGGGTTCAGCCGGACATGGCCGGGATCTCCTCTCGCGGAATGCAACATTAAGTGTCGCCCAATGTTAAGAAACCAACCTGTATACTTCTAACGGTGTTCTGTAATCCAAAATCTTTCGAGGATAAGTATTCAGCCACATCTCTATGC
>JAAYPL010000094.1 GCA_012519875.1 Clostridiaceae bacterium
GCCGGCGACGGTGTCTAACTGCCCCAGGCCGTTTTTGTGCAGCGCTTCCTGCAGCAGGGACACATCCTCGCTGATGGTGGATTTAGCCGCGCCAAACCGGTCGCAGAACACCGAGTAGCCGATCACCTTGTTGGGCGACGAAAGAAGCGCGTGCATCATCGCGGCAATCCGCTCGTTTCGCTTGACCCTGTCCATCCGTTCGCACACCATCCGTTTCACGAAGTTAAAAGGCATTATACCATAGAGACGCCCGCATTGCCATGGCAATCACGAACGATTTCCCGGGGTTCCATAAGGAATGTTTACCATTTGGACGTGTGCTGGGGCAGGGGAGAAAGGTGTTTCCGAAAAAAGGTGATTGACATCGTCTACTTTATCTGCTATTATATTGATCGTGCCGCAAGGCATATGTCGCGGGGTAGAGCAGTTCGGTAGCTCGTCGGGCTCATAACCCGGAGGTCGAGGGTTCAAGTCCCTCCCCCGCTACCATTTTTTTGGCGGCGTAGCTCAGCGGCTAGAGCATTCGGTTCATACCCGGAGTGTCGTAGGTTCAAGTCCCACCGCCGCTACCATTCAGGGGCAGCTGTTGATGCAGTATATGTATTAACGGCTGTTTTGCGATAAGGCTGTTCTGCCAGCAGCCTGTCACCGGTTTTAGTTGAGCATGGAGGGGAGAAAGTGTAATGAGCGAAACAGAAAAAATGTTTGCGGGGAAAATCTACAACCCTTTTTGCGAGGGCATGCCGGAAGCGCGGCGCAGAGCCCACGAATTGTGCCAGCAATACAATCAAATTCCGGAGTCGGACACGCAAGCCCGTGAAGCCATTCTGCAGGAGCTTATGCCCGACCGCGGCGAAGAGGTGTACATTCAGGGGCCCATTCAATTTGATTTTGGCACGCACATCAAAATGGGCAGGCGTTCCTATGCCAATTTTAACTTCTGTGTTTTAGATGAAAACCGGGTCACCATCGGCGACAATGTCTTCATAGGCCCCAACTGCACCATCATGACGCCCATACATCCCCTGTGCCATGAGGATCGGAACATCTTCTACGATGAAGAGTCCGGCACAAACGTCAACATTGAATACAGCGCGCCCGTCACCATCGAGGACAACTGCTGGATTGGCGGAAGCGTAACGATTCTGCCCGGCGTGACGATAGGAGAAGGGAGTGTGATCGGCGCGGGCGCCATCGTGACCAGGACCATTCCGCCGCATTCGCTGGCGTTTGGCAACCCGTGCAGGGCCATCCGCGCCATCACGGAGGAAGATCGCTTGTCAAACCACCCGGAGCTGTTTGCTGAGGAGAGCAATCATTGTTAGCGCTTCGTTGGATGGTGAATCAACTGCCTTTGCCATCGCATCAGGCAGATGTGTTCCGTGATTTGGTTTTACGTCTCTCCGTCTTCCGCTTCGATGAAAAGAATCATCTCGTCTGCAGATCGTATAAACATATCCAGCGTCATCTCTCGGTTGATATAGCGCTGCACAAGTGATTTGATTTCTAACGTTCCGTCGCTGGAATTTCTTTCTAAAATATTCTGGTCACGGACGAACAGTGCTTCGGTTAATTGTTGATACGCGCTAATTGTTTCCGGGCTGATATGCCATTGGTACTGATCCATATTTGCCAGTTCTCCCTCCACCAGCTGCAAGCGCTCAGTCAAATCCAAACGCTCATCAGGGGAGCACGTTTTAAGCGATTCTTTTGTTTCATTGTATATTTCTTCAAACTCACTTTTCTCTTGCGCAAAATTTTCGTTGATTACAGGATCGTGGTTACCACTAAAAAGCAGAATGTCTATTTCCTGTGGTAACCCCTGCAGGAAGCACGCGATATACCGGACGGCTGCTTCTGAGCGTGAAGAAGCCGGATTGACAATGAAAAGCCGCACGTCCGCAGCGACATGAGGTTCTCCTCCTTGTACTACGCTTAACAACAATGGTTTTTCATCCGGGTAATATCCCATACATTCCAGATCATGGTACGCCTGATTGCCCCTGAACAGGGAGACCGGATTGTATTCCATACCATAATCATCTCGTTTGATTTGAGCGTTGAGCGCGTCTGCATCAATCGCATCTACCCGGTCAGCCAGCGATCGGAAAACAGGTGTGTCAAATCTCAACGGCGTGTTTGTGTATTGACAATAATCAATATATGCGCTAATCACTGTACCAACTAAAAAAGTTCTTCCGTCAGCGATTTCCTCAAACAACACAAAATCCGGATATTCATCACAGCCTTGCGCTATCCACCAATCAATGATATCAAACCATTCCATATAGTCCCGAGGCAGCTTATCCTTGGTTATTCCAACGGCTTCACAATTTTTTTCATGATAACCCAAGCCAGTGATGGAAACGGATATTGGAACGCCATAAATGTGTCCGTCTGTGATCACGGCATCCTGTATGAATGGATACCCCATGATATATATCCTAAAACGCCTAAAAAACAAATATTGACTTGAACAATTCTTGATGGTATATTAAGCACTGTCACACGGGGTGTTGGCGAAGTTGGTATCGCGCTACATTCGCATTGTAGAGGCCAGGAGTTCGAATCTCCTACACTCCACCATGTTGATAGGGTTGCTACAGTCAAGTAGCAGCCCTATTCTATTAGAGCAAATTACGCCATCGTGGCGCACAAAGC
>JAAYPL010000095.1 GCA_012519875.1 Clostridiaceae bacterium
AAATCAAACGCATAGAGATGTGGCTGAATACTTATCCTCGAAAGATTTTGGATTACAGAACACCGTTAGAAGTATACAGGTTGGTTTCTTAACATTGGGCGACACTTAATGTTGCATTCCGCGCAATCACGAAAATATTTAAATTACCCCTTGCAATTGTTAATACTCCATTGTAGAATAGGCGATGCGCGACTTTTTCCTGTCTATAGCAGGTCGTAGACGCGCAAGCGTTGAAATCGGAGATTGCCGCCGGAGACCGCTGCGGTCGCCAGGGGCGGGTAACTTCGATCGAGCAGCCCGGCTCATGAAGCCGGACGGCAAGCCGGCTTAGCCGACGCAGCGTATGCCTCGAAGGCAGTGCCCAGCGCTGAAGTTCCGGAGGGAATCGGAAGACTGGGTTTTCTGACGGGGAGATAAGAAACGCCCGGCACAGTTGATGCTTGACCAGCAGTACGGTGCTTATGAGAAGCACAAGGAGGAACCATTATGGCAACCACACAAAAAATCAGGATTCGTCTGAAGGCATTCGACCATAACATCCTCGACGAGAGTGCCGGGAGAATCGTCGATACGGCCAAGCGCACCGGTGCCAGTATTTCCGGTCCGATTCCCCTTCCCACCGAAAAGGAGATCATCACCATTCTTCGCTCGCCGCATAAACATAAGGATGCGCGGGAGCAATTTGAGATCCGTACCCACAAGCGGCTGATCGATATCCTTGCACCTAATCAGCGAACCGTCGAATCCCTGATGAAGCTGGAAATGCCGGCTGGCGTTAACATCGAGATCAAGTTGTAAGGTTGCTGCGGCTGTACGTTTTCCGCCGGAGCCGCGCGGTCATGTTCACCGCTGACAACGTGAGTGAACCAATAACCCGGGAGGTAAACAAATCATGTCAAAATTCATGCTCGGCAAAAAAGCTGGTATGACACAGCTGTTCGATGAGAACGGCATCGCGATTCCCGCAACGGTCATCGATTGCGGTCCGGTCGTGGTTATTCAGAATAAAAAGCCGGAAACCGACGGCTATAAAGCCGTCAAGGTTGGCTACGGCGCTGTAGCCGCCCGCAAGGTCAACAGACCGGATCAGGGGCAGTTTGTCAAAGCCGGCGTTGAGCCGCGAAAAGTTGTTCGCGAATTCAAATCGGAGGATGACTTTGAGCTGGGACAGGAGATTCTCGTGTCCGATATGTTTCAGGTCGGCGACCGTGTCGATGTCAGCGGTGTCTCAAAAGGCAAGGGCTTTGCCGGCACCATCAAGCGCTATGGCCAGAAAGGCGGCACGGAGACGCACGGCTCCATGTACCATCGCCGGCTTGGATCCATGGGATCCACCAGTACTCCCGGTCGCGTCTTTAAAGGCAAGAAAATGCCCGGTCATATGGGTGCCGAGCGTGTTACGGTTCAAAACCTGGATGTCGTCATGGTCGATGGAGAACGTAATATCCTCGTTGTCCGGGGCGCCGTGCCGGGACCCAAAGGTGGTGTCGTCGAAGTGCGCACAACCGTCAAGTCCAGGTAACAGGGCGTAAAGGAGGAGCAAAGAAATGGCAAAAGTAGATGTTTACAATATTGAAGGTGCCGTAACGGGCAGCATCGAACTGTCCGACGCCATCTTCGGGATAGAGCCGAACCAGGATGTCCTGCACCGGGTTATTCTCAACCAACTGGCCAATCGTCGGCAAGGAACCCATTCCACCAAAACCCGCAGCGAAGTTCGTGGCGGTGGCAGAAAACCGTACCGTCAGAAAGGAACCGGACGCGCCCGCCAGGGGTCGTCGCGTTCCGCCCAACACATCGGCGGCGGCATTGTTTTCGGGCCAAAGCCTCGTAATTACCGCTATACCCTGCCCAAAAAAGTTCGCCGGCTGGCAATGAAATCGGCTCTGTCCGCCAAGGCGGCTGCCGGCAAAATAATTGTTCTTGAATCACTGGAGCTTCCGGAGATCAAAACCTCTCGCATGGTTCAGATACTAACCAACCTGAATGCCGGTCCGTCGGTTCTGCTGGTTACCGAAAACCGTGACGAAAAAGTTGAAAAATCCGCTCGCAATATTGTTGGAGTCAAGACCTCTTTGGTCAACACCCTCAATGTTTTTGACATCCTTAAGTTCGACCGTTTTGTCGTAACCAAGGAAGCGGTCATGAAAGTCCAGGAGGTGTATGTCTAATGAAATCACCGTATGATATTATCATCCGGCCGGTAATAACCGAAAAAAGCACCGGCGATGCCGCCAGCGGAAGATACACCTTTGTCGTGGCTCCGACCGCGACCAAGACCGAAGTGCGCCGGGCTTGTGAAAAACTGTTCGGCGTCAAGGTTCTCAGCGTCAACACTATAAACTACCAAGGAAAGAGCAAGCGTCAGGGTGTTCACCAAGGCATGACACCGTCGTGGAAAAAAGCCGTGGTCACCATTGATACCGATCCTCAGGCCGAAACTTATTTGAGCAAGGGCGGTAAAGCCAGCCAGATCTCACGTAAGTACAAGACCACAATCGAGGAATTCGGGTTCGGCCAGTAAGCCGGGCGATCAAGCGAAGGA
>JAAYPL010000006.1 GCA_012519875.1 Clostridiaceae bacterium
GGCAGCCCGGCCAAGCTGATCCTGCGTTTTACTTGGCCGTTGCTTTTGGGCAACCTGATGCAGCAGCTGTACAACATCGTCGATAGTATCGTGGTGGGCCAATTTGTCGGACATACCGCGCTGGCGGCGGTCGGCACGACATTTCCGGTTGTTTTTCTGATGATCTCCCTTTTTATCGGGCTTGGTACCGGTGCTACAGTTATTATTTCGCAATATTATGGGGCAGAGGATCAAAAGAATGTCAAACGAACGATCGACACGATTTATCTGACCATGCTGGGTGTGGCCATCCCGTTAACCGCCATCGGTATCTTGCTGGCCCGGCCGCTGCTGATCCTCATCGATACGCCGGCCGATGTTTTGCCGCAAGCCACGACCTACATGCAAATCATCTTTGCCGGATTGATCGCTTCCTTCGGTTTTAATGTCAACAACGGTATTTTGCAGGGATTGGGCGACAGCCGGTCGCCATTGCTCTTCCTTGGGATTGCTACTGTTCTAAACATCATATTGGATCTGTTCTTTGTCCTTGTTTTCAACTGGGGCGTTATGGGCGTGGCCCTGGCAACCATTATTGCCCAATTGGTGGCCTTTGGATTCAGCATCTGGCACATCAATCGCAACCAGGAATTTATTCGCATTTCCCCCCGCGGCTTGAATCCCAGTCGCCGCATTCTCTGGAAAAGCGTTCGGATCGGTCTGCCGACCGGTTTGCAAAATGTATCCTTCTCACTGGGAACCATGGTTTTGCAGCGTTTGATCAACGGTTATCAATCGGAATTCATGGCAGGCTTTATCGCGGCCAACCGCATTGACACCTTGGCCTTTTTGCCGATGATGTCTTTTTCCATCGCCATCACCACTTTTGTCGGTCAGAATATCGGTGCGGGTCAGATCGAGCGGGCCAGGAAAGGCGTACGTTCGGCCGTTCTCCTGTCCACGATCGTCTGTCTGGTCATCTGTCCGATCATTCTGATCTTTGCCCGGCCGCTGCTGATGATGTTTAACGATGACCCGCTGGTTATTGAATCGGGCTTGGCCTATCTTAACCGCGTCATTCCGTTTTTTGTTTTACTGTCGCTGTTGTTTATTCTTTCCGGGGCATTGCGAGGCGCCGGTGAAACCATGATCCCGCTTTTTTCCTCTGTGGGTTCTTTGTGGATCGCCCGCTTGCCGGTCGCCTACCTTTTGGCTCATTATGCCGGCCGCGACAGCCTTTTCTTCAGCTTCCCGATTGGTTTTGCCATCGGGCTGGCCATCGTTGTTCCCTATTATCTGAGCGGTCGATGGTTGAAAAAATCCTTGGTTGAGCAAAAAAACGATTTTCACGAAGGAGGATCAGCCGATGCCTTATTATGACCTGAGCTGCAAAAATTGCCTGCATCAGTTTAATGTCAAAGCGACGATCAAAGAACGCAGCGACCGATTAATCCAATGCCCGAAGTGCCAATCCACCGAACTCGAGGCTATTTACCGGACGGTTAATTTTGTTCGTCACCTCGATAAAGATTGTGACGTCTGTCCCAGATCCGGCAACCGGTCGTCCGGACAGGGCTTTTGCCCCGGCGGTGCCTGCGGCCGCTAAACAACAGCCGACACATCGGCCTTGGCTTCGCCGTGACGAACCAAAGAGATGCAGATCAATGCCAGCACGAAAGCGGCGATTGAGTAGGTAAACAGGATAGAATAAGATTGAGTCAGATCGCGCAACAGACCAAAGAGCGTTGGACTGAGGATGGCGGCGCTGAAGGAAAAGAAATAGTAGTAACCGGTGAAACTGCCGATTCGTTCCGGCGAGGCCAACTCCACCACCATCGGCAGGGAATTGATGTTGATGCAGGCCCAGAAAACACCGGCAATCAGTAGCAGAATGCGCATGACCAAAAGGTTTTCCAGAAAAATCATGGGAATGAAGATCAGGATAATGCCGGCAAGGCCGATGATGATCAGGCGTTTGCGCCCGAACCTGCCGGCAAGGATACCCGCCGGCAAAGCAAAAGCAACAAACGAAACCGAAAATAATGCCAAGGACAGGGTGTCAACGATATTGAACGTATTTTTGATATAGAGGGTGAAAAAGGCTTCGATGGCATTGTAGCCGCAAAACCAGAAAAAAATAGCAGCCAACATCAAATAAAGGCTTCGCTTTTCCGGCCCGGAAAGATGGTGAAGCCCCTTTTGTTTGTTGCCGTCCGGTTGGCCGGCAGGAATATCGGAGGACTTCAGCCCGGCCTCCCTCGCCTCAAGTTGACGGGCCAATTTGCGGCTATCCGGTTCTTTAATAAAAAGAAATAGGATGACCACGGCCAGAACCATGACGATGGCGCCGACCAGAAACGGCAAATTATAACCGGCCAGATTGACCAGCATGCCGCCGACCACAAAGGCGATGATACTGCCGATGCCGCCCATCAGGTTGATAATGCCGTTTGCCTTGCTCCGATGGGCCGGCGGTGTCATATCCGGCATCAGGGCAACGACAGGCGATCGCCAGATTGACATGCCCAGATTGAAGAGGATGATGACCGTCATCATGGCCGCCAGGTTGCGGGTCATGGGAATCAGAACAAAAAGCACTGCGCAGACCGGAACACCAAAAAGAATATAAGGCATGCGGCGCCCGATGCGGGTGCGTGTCCGGTCGCTAAGCTGCCCGACCAGAGGTTGGAAGATCACACCGAAAATATTATCGATGGTCATAATAAAGCCGATGATGGTAGTGCTGGCGATATAGCGCTCCTCCAGCATCAGGGGAACAAAGCTGTTGTAAAGGCTCCAGGCCAAAATGTTGGCCATAAAGCCGAATCCAATCAAAAACGTTTTGCGATAGTTTAAACGCATACGCATTTCCACCTTTAAAGAAATCGGATCTTTCCGGTATTATAGCATAACCGATAAGGAATCCAAGGAGAATCAGGCATGTTATTTCTCGGTTTGAGTTCACCCTAACAGTCTGATAGAATGGAGAAACTGATCGGAAGGGGGAGCAGCAAAAGCATGGCTCAGCTGGGCAACATGAATATCATCAGCATCGGTGAGCTGGAAGGACAGCTTGGCGTATTGAAGTGGCCGAAATTCATTGCCGCCTGTGAAAGGGAATTTGGAGATCGCATCAACCAGATTGCCGATCGTCTCATAGCCGACACACGCCTCAAAGCTGTTTTTGTCTCCGGACCGACCGCCTCGGGGAAAACGACGTTCTCCGATCGTCTGACCCGAATCTTGATCGATCGTGGGCGCCCGACCCATCTGATTTCACTCGATGATTACTATCATACGGATACCGCCCGCTTTGATGACAAGGGGAGGCCGGATTTTGAGAGCATCGACACGCTGGATACGAAGCAGATTGTGAAAGATTTTCACGATCTTTTGTGTGGCAGGAGGGTTCAGCTGCCGTCTTTCAACTTTGTCACCCGGCGGCGGTATTTTGATCCGAAAAAAAACATCAAGCTGGGATCCGACGAAGTTATGCTGGTGGAAGGTCTGCACGGACTTTCTGATTTGATTGCCGGCCGGATCAGCCACGGACAGTGGTTGGGCGTGTACATCATGCCCTGGTGCAAGCTCCTTGACAGCCGTCGGCTTCTTGACGGTCGTGAACTGCGCATGCTTCGCCGCATCTCGCGGGATGTCCTGCACCGGGGAGCGACGGCGTTGTCCACTATCGATTACTGGCCGATGATCGACCGGACAGAACAGGAGTTTTTTCCTCAATATCTGGCTCGCGCCGATGAATATGTCAATTCCAGCCTGAATTACGAATACTGCGTCATTGCCCCGCTGGCCGCCCGACAGATTGAGGTCTCGCTGAGGCAATACGAGAGGGGCTGTTTACCGGGTTCGATGTACCTTCAAAACCAATCGGGATATGCCGACCTGTCCCAGGCCATCGCTGCCGCAAGGGATCTTTTGCATGCGTGTGAACGTATTCCCTCGGCGGATCGATCTGTGGTTCCGGCCCAATCCATCCTTAATGAATTTATCCAATAGCCAATCAACTTGATTTGGTTGCCGATTTCTTTGTCTATTTTCACTTTTTTCGATCCCGGCAGGCGAAATGTAAACTGAAGTGACGCAAAAAGAGATGTCCCACAAAACCATCTCTAATACAATGTAAGTGACCAAACCACACGTAAAGGAGAGAAGTTGTGGGACACGAACATTGTACAGAGAAA
>JAAYPL010000096.1 GCA_012519875.1 Clostridiaceae bacterium
TAAGCAGATTATCATCCTGACGCCGCCAATAACTCTCAATCAGCCCCATCGCCGACTTGAGCGAAGCTTTGGCATAGTAAAGTCTGCCGTTAATCTCGGGTTTGATCAGGAAATGCTTGAAGCCGGGCGTCTCTTCAAGGGGGTTGATGCCACACATATTACGGTACATCCATTCGACAATTGAGCCATAAGCGTAATGATTGAGGGAGTTCATGCCGGTGCCGGAAATTTTTCCGTCCGGCAGGATGGAATCCCAACGTTCCCAAATCGTCGTGGCGCCCATGATGACCTCGTACAGCCAGCCGGGATAATCTTCCTGAAAAAAGACCCGGTAGGCGCTTTCGCTGTCGCCGTTGTCAGAGAGGGCGCGACACAGGATGGGTGTCCCGATAAAGCCGGTTTGCAGATGCATGTTGCTTTTTTTCAAAAGAGCTCCGAGATCATTCAAAACCCGTTGTCGCACAGCCGGATCAACCAAATCGAAATGCAAGGCAACTGCATGGGCGGTTTGGGTGGAAATGGTTGATCGTCCGTTTTTACTGAAATATTCATCCTGAATGGCCTGTTTGATTTCTTCGGACAGCCCTGCGTAGAACCTGGCATCTTCTGATCGTCCAAGCACGGCCGCCGCTTTGGCCAGGATGTTGGTTGATAAACGATAATAGGCCGAAGCCAAAAGCCCGTTGTCGGTTCCGCCCGTGGGCCGGCCTTCGACCGGGCCGTCCAGAGCCAACCAGTCACCAAAATGGAAGCCGATTGTCCACAGGCGGCGATCACCTGATCGGGCATCCTGTTTGCGAATCCAGTCCACCCACGCTTTCATACTTGCATATTGGCGGCCGAGAATGGTTTTGTCGCCGAAGTGCAGGTAAGCTTTCCAGGGAACGATCGTGGCACAATCACTCCAGGCGCAGGCTCCGCCACCGACAAAGCTGCTTTCGGTTGGTTTGTACCTGCTGAATGTCGGTACAACACTGGCAACCATGCCGTCGGAAAACTGTTGCTCTTGCCAGACATCGTGCATAAATTTGACATAAAAGGCATAGGTATCCATGTTGAAGCTGGCCGTTCCGCTAAAAACCTGCGCGTCACCGGTCCAGCCCATGCGTTCGTCACGCTGTGGACAGTCGGTAGGTACATCCAGAAAATTACCCTTTTGCCCCCAGAGAGCATTGAGAAATAAGCGGTTGACCAAAGGATCCGAGGTTTCAATATGACCTGTGGTTTCCAGATCGGAGTAAACGACGCAACCGACAAAGTCGTCCAGCCGAATGGGGTGGCTGAAACCTTCCAGCTTCGCGTAGCGGAAACCATAAAAAGTAGTTGATGGTTCGATTATTCGTTCCGAGCCATCGGAAATATAGACATATTCGGCTTTGGCATCGCGAAGATTGTCCCGATAAAATTTATTGTCCTGCATGACTTCGCCGTGCTGAATCCGGATACGCCTTCCTTGAGGTTCATGGATGCGAATCCTGAGCCAACCGACCATGTTTTGCCCCATATCCAGAACCCACTCGCCTGCCGGTGTGTGAATCAGCTCCACCGGCTTGATGGTTTCCTTAACCAGAACCGGCAAAGACAACCGATCGGTCACCGGGCCCAGGCCGTCCGGCACAAACTCACGTACTCCGTCCCAGCCGGAATCGTCAAAATCAGCCTCCGACCAGCCGGGGATCTCCAAATTGGCGTCGTAGACCTCGCCATCATAGATGCTGTCTGCGACGATCGGCGACGGATGACATTTCCAGCCGATGTCGGAAGTCACAACAACTTCTTGCCCATCTGTCCGTGTAATTCGGACTTCAAGCAGCAGGGCAAAATCGTTAACATAAGGTGTGTTTAAATCGCCAAAGGTGCCGAAAGGCCCCTTGGCCCAGCCGTTGGCTAATTTTACACCAACCGCATTTTGCCCCTTCCGCAATGCTTCGGTTACATCGTAAGTCTGGTATTGCACCCAGGCATCGAAGCTGTTGCAGTACGGCGTCAGCCGTTCATTACCAATACGTTGGCCGTTGATTTCGAGCTCATATAAGCCAAGTCCGGTCACATATGCCCGAGCCGAGAGAACCTCTTGGTCAAGGCCGAAGGCCTTACGCAGATAGGGATGTCGGTTTTTATCTTCCCAAGGCGGGGTAATCCACAACGCCTGCCAAGGCTCATCGCGTTTGCCGGTTTCAAACCAGTTGACCGCCGACACCGCCGTGTCCCCTTGATCTCCCCAAACCTGAACCGTCCAGAAATATCGTCTGCGCGGTTCAAGCTCGATCGGCAGAGCCGTGGCCCGGCTGCTCAGCTCGGACGAACGGCCGCTGTCATAAAGAGTCTTTTCCATTTCCGGATCGGCGGCCACGAGAACCCGCGCCGCCTGCTGCTTTTTCGAATCGGTTTCCTCAACAATCCAGGAGACCGTTGCCTGATCCATCCCGAATCCAATCGGTTGATACATACGATTGGTTTTGCAAGATACAATCCTCATCATCATTCTCCTCGTCAGTCAGGACGATCTGTTCAATAAGGCCTATTATAGCAGTTGTTACAGCATGCCCCTTTGTTATTTTTCGTTTCCTGGTGTATCCTTGTTTTCATAAACAGTCGATAGCACACAGCAAGGAGCACTATATATGCTGGGAGTCATTGTCAACACCATCGCTGTCATTGTCGGCAGCCTGCTTGGCTTGATCTTTCACAAGGCCGTTCCGGAGCGAATCGTCAAAGCTGTTATGATCGGGATCGGCCTGTGTACTATTTATATCGGAATATCCAATATGCTTAAGGGCGAAAACACCCTGATCCTGATCATTTCGTTGGTCATCGGCGCCATTATCGGTACGTTGCTGGATATTGATGGCGCAATTACCCGGGTCGGGGACAGCTTGACCCGGCGGTTTGGCAAAAAGGGAAAAACATCCTCCCTGACCGAAGGATTTGTCACCGCCAGCCTCCTGTTCTGCATCGGTGCCATGACCATCGTCGGCTCCCTTAATTCCGGCCTGACCGGAGATCACGAAATGATCTTCACCAAATCACTCTTGGATCTGATTTCGGCCATCATGCTGTCGGCCAGTCTGGGCATCGGCGTGTTGTTCTCCGCCGCCTTCGTTTTTGTCTTCCAGGGGGCAATTGTCATGCTGGCCACGACCCTGCAGCCGTTTTTAACCAGCCACGCCATCGCCGAACTGACCTGTGTCGGATCTGTTATTATTCTGGCTTTAGGTCTTAATATTCTTGGAATCACCCGATTAAAAGTAGCCAACTATCTTCCGGCAATTATTGTTGCGCCGATTCTGGCCCAATTTATTTGATTTCGCCAACAGAAAACAACTGAAAAGATTGTGTGCTTTGTTCAAATAAGCGTTGGCATGCTGCGCGGTTTTTGTCCGTTTAATGACTTGGCATGCTATAATAATTATATAGAACAACAAACAAAATACGTGCGTTAAAGGAGGGCTTGGCATGAAACAATTTGATCTGGTTGTCATCGGTGCCGGTGCCGGCGTTTTGGTGGTCGAGGCAGCACTCGAACAAGGCCTTCGCTGCGCATTAATTGAAAAGGCCAAATTTGGCGGCACATGCCTGACCAAAGGCTGCATCCCCTCTAAAATGCTGGTTTTACCGGCCGATATGATCCGTGAAGCCGCCGCCGCCAAGCGCATAGGGCTGGATTTTTCCGCGCCCGAAATCGATTGGGATCTCATCGGCGCCCGTATGTGGAAGCAAATCAACAGGAGTCAGGCACTGGAAAAAAATCTGACGAAAATTCCTGAATTAACTTTGTACAAGGGGACGGCAACCTTTACCGGCCCCTCGGTGTTGAGGGTTCAGCTGGAAGATGGTTCCCGGTCGGATGAGTTGACCGGCAAGAAAATTTTGATCGCCGCCGGCGCCAGAACTTTCATTCCTCCGGTCAGCGGACTGGAAGAAGCCGGCTACGTCACCGCCGAAACCTTTTTCGGCGACAAATTTCCCTCCCGCCCTTGGCAGAGTCTGGCCATCATCGGCGGCGGTGCAATCGGGTCGGAATTCGCCCACATCTTTTCGGCATTTGGCACCAAGGTCTCAATTGTTGAAATGCGCGACCACTTGATGACGACCGAGGAGGAAGAAGTCAGTGTTTTTGCCGAGAAGCAATTTCGCGCGAACGGGATCGATATTTTCACTTCAACCACCATCCTGTCGGTAGGCACCGTTCCCGGCGGTAAGGCTTTGAGATTACGAGATACGGCGGGTAAGGAGCAGACCCTGACGGTTGAAGAAGTTTTGATTGCATCCGGTGTCCGATCCAATGCCGACTGGCTCGGACTGGACAAAGCCGGCATCAAGGTTGACGGGCGGGGCTGGATCATCACCAATGAGTACCTCGAAACCTCACAATCCAACATCTGGGCACTGGGCGATATCAATGGAAAGTATCAGTTCCGCCACACGGCAAATTTCGAGGCCGAAACCTTGATTCGCAACTGGTTTTCAGCCGATCGTACCCTCAAAGCCATGTCCTACTCCACCGTACCTTGGGCAATATTCACTTCACCGCAAATCGCCCATGTCGGGCTGACCGAACGGGAAATTAAACGTAGCGGCCAGAAGTACTGGGTCGGGTATAACCATTATTCCCAGGTTACCGGCGGCATCGCCATGGGCTATTCCAGAGGTGATGAAGACGATGGGTTTATTAAGATCATCGTCGGTGAAGAACACAAAATATTGGGAGTACACATTGTTGGGCCGCATGCCGCCATTTTATTGCAACCCTTTGTCTATATGATGAATTCCGGCCAAAAATGCCCGGACAACATCAGGAAGACCCCGGCCAAACTGGCCGA
>JAAYPL010000097.1 GCA_012519875.1 Clostridiaceae bacterium
CCCATACGCCCCTCAAACGTACGCGTCTGCCAGTTCCGCCATGACCGCAACTTGTTTTTCTGCCGAGGGTTTCCTGCTTTGGCATGTGCAATTATACGCATGACGGCAGTTCTTTGTCAATGAGCAATCGAAAACCGTAACCTTCCAGATCCACAGAGTACCCGGAACCATCAATCTTTCGCTGATCGGCATGGCGGTTAATGGCCACCACAACCGATGCCGGACCGTCTTGAATGTCCCCAAAGACATCCAGCCCGTTTTTGAGATATCGTCGGAAGGCAAGGCAATCGCCCCTGGCATACAGGAATTCAACAAAACCCGTCCGCAGAACAGGCAGTTGCCGGCGTAAAAGGCCAAGGCGGCCAACCCACGATTGCATATCCCGATTCTCTTGATTCCAGGGAAAGGTTCGCCGGTTGAAAGGGTCGCGATATCCCTCCATCGCGGTCTCATCGCCGTAATAAATCACCGGGCAGCCGGGCCAGGTCATTTGAAAAAGCACAGCCAGCCGTAGCAGCTTCTCCCCTTTCGCCCGCTCAGCAGATGATAAAAACATTCGAGACTGCATTTCACGATTACCGGGATCCGGCTGGCCGGCCAATGTGGTTATCGCCCGGGGTATGTCATGACCGCTGATCAAATTATAGCTGCTGTAAAAGCTGGCGACCGGGTAGTTTTCCTGTATGGATGCCAAGGTCAGATGCAGGCGTTCAGCAGCACACTGGCCGCCGAGCCAACCGATAAGCGCCGCTTGAAAAGGATAGCCCATCACCGTATCATGAGTCCGTCCGAACAAAAAATCCCGGTATGAACCGTAACTGATCTTATTGCTGGCGTCCTCCCAGACTTCACCAAGAATGACCGCATCTTCTTTTTCGGCCCGGGCGGCTTTTCGCAGGCTACGAAGAAAGCCATCCGGCAGTTCGTCCGAGACATCCAGCCGCCACCCCGCGGCACCCAAACGAAGCCAGCGGCGTACAATACCTTGCGGACCGGTTATGTAGTCGCGAAACAGCAGATCATGCTCGTTGACCGCGGGCAAATCGGGAAAGCCCCACCAGGAATCATAAAGCAGCCGATCTCCCCGTTTGTGAAAGGTATACCAGCTCAGATACGAAGAGGGACCGTCGCCGTGGATGGCCTGCCACGCGCCACGCCCTTCGTAGCGACCCAGTTTATTAAAATAACGACTGTCCGCCCCGGTATGGCTGAACACACCGTCCAGAATAACCCGGATTCCCCGCTTGGCAGCTTCTGAACAAAGACTTTGAAAATCCTCCAGATCACCCAACAACGGATCAATCTGTTCATAATCGCCGGTATCATAACGATGATTGGACCGCGCCTTAAAGATCGGATTTAATGACAAAATACTTACACCGAGATTTTGAAGATAATCCAATTTTTCGGTGATTCCGGCCAAGGACCCGCCAAAAAAATCACAGGCCAAATATCCGGTTTCCGGCTTGCCGACAAAGTCTACATCTTCCGTCCAGTCCGAATGCCAGATTCGTTCCGGTGCTTGGTTTCCCTCAAAACGCTTCAGGCTGAAAGCCGCGTCCCGATTAAATCGATCAGGGAAAATCTGATAAATAATCGATCCGGGCAACCATGACGGCACCGAAAAATCCCGCTCGTAAACCGTCACCTGCCATGGTGACGGCAAATAAGGCTCGCCCGGCTGGCGGCGCGGCGGCTGGCCGGTCAATCGGCCGCCTCCATGGATATCCTCACGATCTGCTGTCAAATATCTGCGTCCGGCAGCGGTTTCCAATTCAAACCAATAGAAGAAAAGACAACCCTCAAGAGGCAAACGAACCAAACAATCACCGATCAATTTATTCGGATCTTCATCGGCAGTTGAACTTTTCAGTTTTAATTGTATTCGGCTTGTACAAAAATTCTCCAGTCCATAAGCGTAACACAACGACGCCCCATGGATGACCGGTTGACCTTGCGTGATATGAATGGCCAACCGAACCTGGCTGCCGCCGGGCAGCGCACCTGCGGGCTCGCGAAAAACGACGGACCGGCTACGATGAATAACCTCCATGCTTATGCTTTCAGCTGTCGATACATGGCCAGGTAACTCTGAGCCGAAGCCCGCCACGAATAATCGCCGCTCATCGCGGTCACAACCAGCCGCTGCCAAGCTTGCGGCTCATGTCGGAAAACATCACAGGCGTAGCGTGTTGTATACAAAAACTCGTGGGCATTGATGTTCTGGAAGGAGAAGCCATTGCCCTCCCCCGAGTATTTGTTGAAAGCGTGGACGGTGTCCTTCAGTCCCCCTGTTTCCCGGACAACCGGCAAGGTGCCGTAGCGCATGGCAATCATCTGGGCCAGACCGCACGGTTCGAACAATGAAGGCATCAGCAGGATATCCGCGCCGGCATACATACGGTGGGACAATTCGGTGTCAAAGGCCAGTCGAAGGGCAAACAGGCCGGGATTGCGGTCGGCCTGCTCCTTGAGCGCCGTCTCATAGCCGGCCTCGCCGGTACCGAGAATGGCCAGCTGCAGATCGCCATTGAGCATTTCGGTCAAGACATGCAAAAGCAAATCCAAACCTTTTTGATCGGTCAGGCGCGTAATCATGCAAGCCAGCGGCAACCGCTTGTCGACAGCAAGGCCAAGTTCAGCCTGAAGAGCGGCTTTACAAACCGCTTTGCCCTGCGACCAATTCGTCCGGTCATAATTTGCCGGTATGGCCGGGTCGGTTGCCGGATTGTAAACAGAATCGTCAATGCCATTAAGGATTCCGGTTAGCTTGTGTGTCTGACTTTGCAGCAAAACGTGCAATCCCTCGCCAAAATAATCCGTCAAAATCTCGGTGGCGTAGGTTGGTGATACGGTGGTAACCTGGTCGGCGAAGACAATACCGGCCTTAAGGAAATTGGGCATACCATCTTTGAGGATGCCCCCGTTATTCATATAGTGATCCGGCATGTCCAAGAGGTCGGCTATTCTTTCCCGACTATGAATCCCCTGGAACTTAAGATTGTGAATGGTCAAAACGGTCTTCAAATCGGAAAGATTCCCGTACGGCCGGTAGTGGGCGTCGAGCAGACAAGGGATCATGGCGGTATGCCAATCGTTTAAATGGAGAATATCCGGCATGAACCCCATGGGTCTTCCAAGCGCCTCCAGAACAGCACGTTGGAAAAAGCTGAACCGTTCAACATCAAAGGAATAATCAAGATAGAGCTGATCATGATAAAAATAGAATTCGTTGTCAATAAAGTAGAGCGGTACACCGTTCAGCTCCATTCGGAAAAGGCCGCTGTACAAGGTGCGCCAACCCAGCCTGATCATTGACCAGCGTAAAAAAACCATCCGGTCGGCATAGCTGTCCTTGATGCTTTTATACAAAGGCATGATCACACGCACATCGGCACCGGACGCACGCAGGGCGCCGGGCAGCGCGCCGACGACATCACCCAATCCGCCGGTCCGGGCCAGCGGACTCAGTTCGGAAGTTACAAATAAAATTTTCAGTTTTTTCATACAATCGCTCCCTTGCCGATCACAACAGGGTAATCGGCCTGGCCAACCAGCCTGACGCCCGGACGGACCACGCAGTTCTTGTCCAGAATGACATTTTCCAGCATGACCCCTTCAGAGATATAGGAGTCCTGAAAGACAACACAACGGTTGACAACCGCGTTTTTGGACAAGGTCACGCCTCGGAAAATAACGCTGTCCGTAACCGAGCCATAAATCGAACACCCATCTGAAATCAGACTGTTGCTGACCATGTTGTCGGCGCTGTAAAGGCTTGGCGCTTCATCCTTGACTTTGGTAAAAACCGGACGGCCGGACCAGAAAAGCTCTTGACGGGTCTTTTCTTCCAACAGACGCATTGAGGCCGCGAAGTAAGTGCTGATTGAATTGATTCTTAACACAAGTCCTTTGTAGTTAAAGGCCCGGATCCTGTATTGCTTATGCAGTCTGAGCAGCATGCTGTCGATCGAGGAGA
>JAAYPL010000098.1 GCA_012519875.1 Clostridiaceae bacterium
AGCCAGATGACAAAAATGATTTCGGTCAGCAGAACGGCCAGAAAAAAGCCCAGGCTCCAGCCGCCGCGCAGCACCAGAGCAACCCAGCCAAAGGCCAGAAAAAATGCAAGCAACAAGCGAATCAGTCCTTGATTCCCGGTCCCGACGTGATTTTCAGACATGATCATTCAACCTCACTGTCCTCATTGTTGTAGGCCAGCAGGTCTCCCGGCTGGCATTCCAGTTCCCGACAAAGAGCCTCCAACGTGGAAAAACGAATGGCGCGGGCCTTGCCGGTTTTTAGAATCGATAAATTGGATACGGTCAAATCGACCCGATCGGCCAGTTCGTTCAGACTCATTTTGCGCCGGGCCATCATGACATCAAGATTGACAATAATTCCCATAAACGCCTCCTTAAACCGTCAGCTCGTTTTCGGTTTTTACCTGCCAAGCGTTGAGAAAAACCTCCGAGAGAATCAGACCGATCAGCGCGAGTACAAAAAACAGCCCGCAGCAGAACATGGTCAGCAGTGTATTATAGAAAATAATTTTTACGGCAAAGACCAGGGTCAGCCAGGCAAACGCCAGAGCAACTCTCCGGAAGGAACCGACCTGCTGCTTGGCAAAGGGCTGATTTTTCTCCAAGCGGCGCAAAATGAAATGCCCCTCGGTTAATATCCAGGCCGTTCCCAAGCCTGATGCATAAAGAAAGACCAAATAGAAAGGACGGCTGCCGGGTGGTAAATCCGAAGGATAATCGGAGCGCAGCCCGGTCTCATCCGGCCAAAGGGCGGGGGAAGAATCAAGTTGTCGCAAAATGCCGGGATCCCGATACAGGGCGTCGAGGATAAATGGCAGCAAAATCAAGGTCAGAAGATTAAGAACAAGAATAAAGTCAAGAATCAAGCGCAGAACGGTCGTTAGACTGCGCCGGCCGGTTATCAACATAAACCGATCACCTCCGTTGGTATTCTGTCTCTGTTATAACACCGAATTTTAAGTAATGCAACAAATATTTATCGAATATCGATAAATATTTGCCGTATATCAATTGAGTGTCAAAAATAAAAAGTGACTACCTCACCAAAAGGCAGGATTGACGCTATAAAACAAGGAATCTGTGCTATAATGAGAGCGCGCAAAAAATGCATACCCAAATGCAATTTTTGTTTTGTTCCTTAAAATAAAATGACAGCTTCAGTAAGAAGCAAAGAGAAACAGGAGGTTATTTATGAAGAAAGCACTAAGCATCGTTCTGCTGATCGTCATGCTGGCAACGGTCTTCCTTGCCGGCGGTTGCGGCAGCGTGGAAACCACCGCTCCTACGCAGCCGAGCAGCACCACGGCCGGGCCCGGTAAAACCGACCCGCCCGAAACAACCGCAGAGCCGGAGGAAACCGTTGAAATTACGGCCATCTGGTGGTCCAACGGAGGCGTCGTCTCCGAAGAAGGCATGGCCAAGGTCAACGAGGCTCTGGAAAAAATCACGGTCCCGCTGATCAATGTCAAGGTCAACCTGGAGATCTGGGACGTCGGAACCTATGTCTCGCAGGCCGCCACCGTCGTCGCCAACAATGAGGATGTCGACCTGATGATTACTTTCCCGGCGGCTGCCGGCCACTTCACGCCGATGACCGCCCAGAAAATGCTGTTGCCCCTCGATGATCTGCTCAAGACCTATGCACCGGAAACTCTGAAAGTGATTCCCGAAGGCTGGTGGTCCGCAGTGTCCCAAGACGGTAAGGTTTACGGCGTACCGATCTATTTCAATAAAGCGAACAACCTGTACTTGGTCTATGATGAGGCCATGGCCGACGCGGTCGGCATTGCCGAAGGCGATGTCAAAACCCTGGACGATATCTATGACATGCTTGTGGCCGTTAAAGCCAAGTTCCCGGATGTCATTCCGGTGACCGGCGACAACCTGACCCTCGACTTCACCTATCCGGGCTTCGATCTGATTGGAAATTCGGTGTACGATGTGCTTGGCGAAACTTCTGCGGTGGCCGCCGGTGCCAAAATCAATGCCGACGGTACCAGTGACTATAAGGTATTCAGCCGCTACGAAGACGAGAACTTCAAGACCATGATTACTATGTTGAGGAAGTGGTACAACGAGGGATTGATCGATCGGGACGCCCAAAACTATGAAGGCAAGGGCAAAAACCTGGACGGCACAGTTTTCTGCTTTACCGAGCCGGGCCCTTACTCTTCATTGGTCATGAAGATGTTCAACTACAACAATAAAGCCCGCTATGTGCAGCTTGGTGAAGGTTTCTTGGGAACGGGAGCTTTGAGGCAGATGACCGTTGCTCTCCCGGTTAGCTGTGACGAACCGGAAGCTGCCGCCAAGTTCCTCAACCTGCTCTATACCAACGAAGACGTGATCAATCTGGTTAACTTCGGTGTCGAAGGCGAGCATTATGTTGTCGCCGAAAACGGACAGCTTGACTATCCGGAGGGCCTGTCCCGCCAGACAACCAACTACTATCCCAATGCCTACAACTACGTTGGCAACTATTTCCTCAACAAAACCTGGGTCGGCACCGATCCGCAGCTCAACGTGATTGAGGAACAAGCGCTGGCCAATGTCAAGGTATCCCCTCTTTTGGGATTGACATTTGATGTCGGCCCTATTGGCGATGTCCATTCTCAGCTTAGTGCCCTTGCTCATGATGAGTACGGACCGGCTCTGTTCACCGGCGCCGCGCCGGATGGGTGGTACGAGGAATTCATTGCCAAGATGAAAGCCGCCGGCTTGGATGAATACATGGCTGAATTGCAACGCCAAATCGATGATTGGCTGGCCAAGCAATAAAAGCCGGTTTAGAAATGTCGTAATGGATTGATTCGTTCACAGCCCATGCCGGACGGGGCGGCTTTCATGGCCGCCCCGTATGGCATGCGGGTATGATTCGAGGAGGTTCAACCTATGCAGGGTAAGCTTGCCCGTTCATTGCTTCCGGTGGAAAACAAGCGGCTGCTTGATGTCATGCTGCTTGGCATTCTGTCGGCGGTTACCTACTTTCTGCCTTTTGCTCAGTATACCCACCGTAAGGCCGTCTATAATTTCAACGGTTACTTCTTTTTAACCGGACGCACGATCTTGAATCAAACGGTGGAAATCACGCCGGTGCCGGCGATTGCCCTTTTCGCGATCCCGATCATCCTGACCATTTTGACCGGC
>JAAYPL010000099.1 GCA_012519875.1 Clostridiaceae bacterium
AGACAACCAGATAGTAATCGACATATCCCATGCTGCTGATCACAGACAGCTCGTAATCGAGTCTCCTCTCATATTCCTGACGAGGCAGCGGCCGGTCGATTTCAAAACGACGGTCAAGACCTTCGCAGCATAATTTCCGCAGATATGCAATGTTGGTAAATCCGTCCGGGAGCTGAAAGACCGGCAGATGAATATGATCAAAGTCCAGTGTCACATTACAGCGCTCGGCGATCCGTTGCGTATTGCTGACGGCTTCCGGTACTGAAGCAAAAGCTTCCGCCATTTCCGTCGGTGATTTGACATAAAGGGCATCTGTTTCCATGCGCATGCGATCATCATCGCTCATGCGTTTGCCGGTTTGCATGCAAAGCAGGATCTCATGTGCCGTGGCGTCTTCTTGGCGCAGGTAATGACAATCATTGGTGGCGACCAGCGGGATGCCGGTGGCCCGACTGATGCGGATCAGGGTGCTGTTAACCAGATTTTGGTCAGGTATGCCATGATTTTGCAGTTCAAGGAAAAAATTATCGCGGCCGAATATGGCATCCAGCTGCAAGGCCACCTCGGTCGCCTTCTCATATCCCTGTTGCAGGATCGCCCGGGGAATCTCGCCACCCAAGCAGGCCGACAACCCGATCAGCCCTTCGTGATAGGCTTTGAGAAGATCACGGTCAATGCGCGGGCGATAGTAAAATCCCTCGATAAAACCAATCGAGACCAATTTCATCAGATTACGGTATCCGGTCTCATTTTCCGCCAAGAGTATCAAGTGAGCCGGCTCTTTGTCCTGACCGAAATCCTTGTCGGTATGACCTCGCGGTGCGACATAGACCTCACAGCCGATAATCGGTTTAATGCCTTTGGCCCGAAGGGCATTATAAAAATCAATCGTCCCGTACATAACACCGTGATCGGTAATGGCGCAAGCCGACATGCCCAATTCAAGCAGGCGATCCGGCAGATCACGGAGGCGGATGGCACCATCGAGCAGACTGTATTCAGTATGAAGATGAAGGTGGGTAAATCCGGTCAATGCCAAACCTCACAATTCGCCGGTGACATGGGATTTCACCCGCTGAATCAAATCATCCAGCCGCCGGTCGCAATCGGCTTGATTGTCACCGTGGACACCAAAATATATTTTTATCTTCGGCTCTGTACCGGAAGGACGTACACCGAACCAATCCAATCCGTCCAGCTCATAAATCAGAACATCCGATCGGGGCAGATTCAGCGGGCTGACCTTGCCGGTTTGCAGGTCAAGTCGCCGGCTGGTCAAATAATCGTCAACCACCCGAACCGGAACACCCGCCAATCCTTTTGCTTTGTTCTCGCGCAGGCTCGTCATGGCCGCCTTGATGAGCTCTTGTCCGGCCTTGCCCTCACGAGTTATGGAGACGGTTTTTTCCGCCATATAACCGTATCGCCGATAAAGCTCGAGGAGACGATCGGCCAGTGTCAGACCCTGATCCTTGGCCACAGCCGCCATTTCGGCTATCAACATCGAGGCGACCACGGCGTCTTTATCCCTGACATCCCGTCCAGCCAAGTAGCCATAGCTCTCTTCAAAGCCAAAGAGAAAATGCATATCCCCTTCTTCATCGTGCTCTTTGACCAGTTCAGCGATAAATTTAAAGCCGGTCAAACATTCAAATAACTTAATTTCATAGGTTTGGGCAATCCGGCGTGTGAGCCTGGTAGAAACCACGGTTGTCACGGCAAAAGGCTTGTCGGGCATCGATCCGGCAGCCGTATGTGCTTCCAAGATAAAGTCCAAAAGCAGCACTCCGATCTGATTGCCGGAAAGCACTTGATATTCACCCGATTTGGTTCGGACGCACAGGCCGGTCCGATCGGCGTCCGGGTCGGTGGCGATAACCAGATCGGCACCTTCTTGCTCAGCCAAACGAATGCCCATGGACAGCGCCGAACGTTCTTCGGGATTTGGATAGTCCACCGTCGAAAAATCCGGATCGGGCTGCTCCTGCTCCGGTACAACCAAGACATTGGTAAAGCCAATTTTTTTGAGAATACGGCGGACCGGTTTGTTGCCGGTCCCGTGTAACGGCGTGTAAACGATTTTCATATCTTTTTGCCGCCTGACGGCATCGCCGCCCAGAGACAGACCCAGCAACATCCGGTCATAAGCTTGATCGACATCCGGACCAAAATAACTCAGCAGACCGCCGGCAAGGGCGGTTTCTTCATCCGGCCAAGTAACGGCGGCAAGATCCGTGATGGTATCCATTCGGGCAGCAACCAAATCCGCATCTTCCGGCGGCAGCTGAGCACCGTCTTCACCATAAGCCTTAAAACCGTTATACTGCGCCGGATTGTGGCTGGCCGTCAACATGACGCCGCCCGCCGCGCCAAAATATCGTATGGCAAAGGACAGCAGCGGAACCGGGCGCAGTTCATCGGAAAGTCGGACACGAATTCCATGACCGGCAAAAATAAGAGCGGTTATCGTGGCAAACTCTTTCGAATAACGCCGCGGATCGTAGCAGATGACAATACCTTTGCGACACGTTTCATCACCCTTGTTTTTCATGTATCCGGCAAATCCCTCGGCTGCCCGGGCGACGGTGTAACGATTCATCCGATTGGTGCCGGCGCCCAGAATGCCGCGCAGGCCGGCGGTTCCGAAAGAAAGATTCTGATAGAAACGATCTTCGATTTCGGTAGCGTCATCACGAATGCTTAACAATTCCCGTCGGGTTTCTTCGTCAAAAGCGGGATTGTTTAACCAGATTTGGTACTGCTCCATCGCATACGTCATTTTCTGTCCTCCTGTTCCAGCCAACCGGCTGAAGTGATCATTCCTTAGTGCTATTATACCCGAATAGAAAGATATCTGAAGACACAAAAACAAAAGATCACAGGCCCACGTCATCCGAACCCCTTCTCTTTAAGCCATCCGTCCTCGGATCATGACAATCAGGTCACGCAGACGCGCTGCTTCCTCAAAGGCCAGCTGCCGCGCTGCAGCTTTCATTTCCTTTTCCAGACGAGAAACCATACGGGCCAGCTCCGGCCGGCTCAAGTGATCCAGTTTGTTATCGAAGATGTCATCGGCCTGATTTTCGGTCAGTCCGGCCTCTGCTGCGGCTTCAATCACGGTATCGATAACATCACGGACATCCTTTTTGATACTGACCGGGATGATCCCGTGCTCCTGGTTGTATGCCTCCTGGATGCCGCGTCGCCGGTTGGTTTCGGTCACGGCCCGATGCATCGACTCGGTCACCCGATCGGCGTACATGACAACCAGTCCGTTGACATTACGGGCCGCCCGGCCAATGATCTGAATCAGAGATGTGCCGGAACGCAGAAAGCCCTCCTTGTCGGCATCAAGAATGGCAATCAGAGACACTTCCGGCAGGTCAAGCCCTTCACGCAAAAGGTTAATGCCGATCAGCACATCGAATGCGCCCTGCCGCAAATCCCGCAGAATTTTCATCCGTTCGACGGTCTCGATATCCGAGTGGAGATATTGAACTCGCAGTCCTTCTTCTTGGAGAAACATCGTCAGATCTTCGGCCATTTTCTTGGTCAGGGTCAGCACAAGGGATCTTTCGCCACGTCGGGTTGTCGCGCCGATTTCACCCAGCAGATCTTCGATCTGCCCTTCGATCGGCCGAATGGCGATCTGAGGATCGACCAGTCCGGTCGGTCGGATAATCTGCTCCACCACCTGACCGGCATGTTCCGCTTCATATCCGGACGGGGTTGCGCTGACAAAAACAGCCTGGCCCATTCTTTTCTCAAATTCGTCAAACCGCAGGGGCCGGTTGTCGAAAGCCGAGGGCAGACGAAAACCATAATCGACCAGCGTCTCCTTTCGAGACCGGTCGCCATTGTACATGGCTCCGATCTGGGGAATGGTCACGTGTGACTCATCGATCATCAACAAATAATCCTCAGGGAAAAAATCAAGCAAAGTAAAAGGCGGGGTCCCCGGCAGGCGGCCGGACAAGTGCCGGGAATAGTTTTCAATGCCTTTGCAAAAGCCGGTTTCACGGAGCATTTCCAGATCGTAGCGGGTTCGCTGCTCGAGACGGTAGGCCTCAACCAGCTTGCCTTGGCCGCGCAGCAGCGCCAACCTTTCTTCCAGCTCCGCCTCGATGGTGACCAGCGCCTGCCGCATTTTGGCCAATGTGGTCGCGTAGTGCGATGCCGGGAAAATCGAAGCGTAGGATCGCGTGGTGCGAACTTTGCCGGACAATCGCTCCACTTCAGCGATCCGCTCGATTTCATCGCCGAAAAAAGTCAAGCGGACAATCAGCTCGTCGGAGGATGCCGGATAGATGTCGATGGTATCGCCCCGCACACGAAATGTACCGCGTTTGCTTTCAAAATCGTTGCGATTATACTGGATGTCGATCAATTCCCGGATGACAGCATCACGATCTTTACGCATGCCCGGTCGCAGATGGACCATCAAGCTTTTGTAATCCTCCGGATCCCCCAAACCATAAATACAGGATACCGACGCGACCACGATGACATCCCGCCGCTCCAACAACGACGATGTGGCCGAATGCCGCAGACGGTCGATTTCATCGTTGATGGCGGAATCTTTTTCGATGTAGGTATCGGTGGCGGCAATATAGGCTTCCGGCTGATAGTAATCATAATATGAAACAAAATATTCCACCGCGTTATCCGGGAAAAAGGCTTTGAATTCGGCGGCCAGCTGAGCGGCCAGTGTTTTGTTGTGGGCAATGACCAGCGTGGGCCGTTGCACACGGACAATAACATTGGCCATGGTAAAGGTTTTGCCGGAACCGGTCACCCCAAGCAGGGTCTGGGCGGCCAAGCCGTCTTCCAGTCCCCTAACCAGATTGTCAATGGCTTGGGGCTGGTCGCCCCGTGGTTGCATATCAGACCTGATCCGAAAGAGCCGCATGAATAACCGGCCTCCAATTTAAACGAAATTATGTTCTGATTATAGCACAATCCGAACCCTTAAATATGTTCTTGCCGGAATTGAAAAATGACTATAATGACTATATAATGAGTAATCAGCTATCGATCAGGGAGGGAATTTCATGTATCAGCCGATTCCGATCAATCGCACCCTAAAACCTGCCGTCAAACCGGCTCCGGGAACACCCCTCGGTTTCGGGCAGTTGTTTACCGATCATATGTTTATTATGGATTATGCCGAAGGACGAGGCTGGATTAACCCGCGTATCGAACCCTACGCCCCGATTTGCCTTGATCCCTCCACCATAATTTTTCATTATGGCCAGGCTATTTTTGAAGGATTGAAAGCTTATCGAACAACCGATGGCAGCATCAATCTTTTTCGTCCGATTCTAAATTTCGAGCGGGTCAACACATCCAACGCCCGGATGGTCATCCCGCCGGTCGACCCCGCGTTTTGTGTTCATTGCCTTAAAGAGTTGATTCGGGTCGATCAGGACTGGGTCCCCTCCGACCCCGGTACCTCCCTTTATATTCGACCCTTCATTTTTGCCACGGATGCCCATCTCGGTGTAAGCCCGTCCCAGACGTATCGGTTCATGATCATCCTGTCGCCTTCGGGAGCTTATTATCCGGAAGGCATCAATCCGGTCAACATCTATGTCGAAACAGAATATGTTCGTGCGGTTAAAGGCGGAACCGGCTTCGCCAAAACACCCGGGAATTACGCATCCAGCCTGATTTCACAGGCCAATGCCCACACCGCGGGCTACGTGCAGGTGCTCTGGCTTGATGGGATTCATCGCCGCTACATCGAAGAAGTCGGATCGATGAATGTCTTTTTTGTGATCGACGACCAATTGGTCACTCCCGCCCTTAACGGCAGCATCCTGCCCGGAATCACCCGTCGTACCGTAATCGAATTGGCCGAAGCCATGAACATTCCGATCGAGGAACGGGCGATCGCCATAGATGAACTGGCCGAACTGGCCCGCTCCGGCCGCGTTAGCGAGGTTTTCGGGTCGGGCACGGCGGCGGTCATTTCGCCGGTCGGCAAACTGAAATACAACGATAATATTATGATTTTCAATGACGGCAAAATCGGCAAGCTAAGCCGGATTTTCTATGATACCATTACCGCCATTCAGTACGGCCAACATCCTGATCCTTTCGGATGGACGGAAAAAGTCTGATCACACCATGAAAAAGCCGGTCCCGTTGTAAAACAGACCGGCTTTTATTCAGCAAAAGCCACAAACAAGAGGGCTATTTCAAATCCTTTTTGTTTCGTTGGATCATGACCAGCATTTCGGTCAATTGCTCTTCCAAACCAACCAGCCGTTTCCGCGCATATTCTATGGCGCCGCTGCGAATCTGGCGTGCCGATTGATTTGCGGCTTCAATGGTCTGCGCCGCTTGGTTGCGGGCCTGAACCGTAACCTCATGTTCATCAATCATGCTGGCCATACGGGATTCGGCTTCGCGCATGATGTTTTCGGCTTCTTTTCTGGCTTCGGCAATGAGCTGCCGGTTTTGCTCAAGCAGCCATTTCGCCTGTTGCAGCTCCGGCGGCAGGCTCTCCCGGATCATACCGATCAGAACCATCATTTCTTCACGGTCGACAAGGCAACTGTTGGAAAAAGGCATCGAACGAGCCGAGATCACACTGTTCTCAAGCCGGTTGAGCAGTTCAGCAGTGTCTTGCTCTGTTTGTCTTCTTGGTTTTTGTTCGTACATTCCGGTCAAATCCTCCGAGGTCAATCGGGCTGCAAAGCAGCCAGGTTGGTGTCATTCAGATGTTTTTGAATGATGGGAACCAGCGCTTTGGGAACCATGCCCGAAATGTCACCGCCGTAAGAGGCAACTTCACGCACAATCGATGAACTGGTAAAGGCCAGATCGGGGCGGCAAGGCAACAGGCAGGTCTCGTAACTTGGCAACAGCAGCTTGTTGGCGGCAGCGATCTCGGCTTCGAAACGAAAATCAGATTGGCTTCTCAGTCCGCGGACGACGGCAGTAGCATTGGTCCGACGATAGTAGTCAACCAGCAAACCGTCGAACTTTTCGACCTCGGTGTTTTTCACGTCTTGCATGGCCAGACGGGCCATTGCGACACGGGTATCGGCGTCGAAGTGCTGCCTTTTGGCTTTGTTTGTCAAGATGACAATCAGAAGCCGATCACAGAGCAAAGCCGCCCGGCTGGCGATGTCAACATGGCCGTTGGTGAACGGATCAAACGAACCCGGGTAAATAAGGGTATACACGATTCAACCGTCCTCCACACACAAAATCAGCCGAAGATCGGCTACAACTGATAAAATGATAACATTGCCGTCCCATACTGGCAACTTCTTGATAATTTCAAATTGGTTACAAATGCCTGTGCCTCTTCCTTTGCATCATGCTCCAGAATTAATAATCCTGCCGGCGCAAGCAGGGCCTGCAAACCGTCCGCCAGACGGCTGAGCATTGCATAAGCACGATTATAAGGTGGATCCAAAAAAATGATGTCGAACTTCCGACCGCTATGGCGAAGCCTTTGCACAGCCGCAAAAACATCTGCTGACATGAGGGTGACCTTGTCCGTCAGCCGGGTTTTGGTTATATTCTCCCGAATTGCCGGCACACATTGGGATGCGTTTTCAACCAGAATCACCTGCCCGGCACCACGGGAAGCCGCCTCAAGGCCAATCTGCCCGGTTCCGGCAAATAAGTCAAGAAAGCTCGCCTCCGGCAAGCGAGGCATCAGAATCGAAAAGAGGGCCTCTTTGACCCTGTCCCCGGTTGGCCGGGTACTTGGTCCCCGCGGGGCTGTCAAGGGGATGCCACGGGCACTTCCAGCTATCACACGGGGCATATGGTCTCCTTTCCGCTTGTTTGAGGTTCAGATACCGATGCGCTTGAACAATTGTCCATATCGGGTATCCAATGCCCGGCGAATCGGCTGATTCTCGGGGGATTCCAACAAAGGATCACGCTTGGCCAGTTCAGCCAGTGAAACCTGCACATCCGCCAGCAATTGCCGGTCACGGTACAAATTGGCCAGTTTCAGAGGCGGCAGGCCGTGTTGGCGTGTGCCGAAAAACTCTCCGGGACCACGTAATTCCAAATCTCTTTCCGCGATTTCGAACCCGTCTTCCGATCGACAAAGGATACGCAGACGCTCACGAGCTTTCTCATCTTGGCTGTCGGATAACAGGATGCACAAGGATTGATGCGTGCCACGGCCGATCCGGCCGCGTAATTGGTGAAGCTGCGCCAGGCCGAAACGCTCGGCATTTTCGATCAGCATCAGGTTTGCATTGGGGTTATCTACACCAACTTCAATGACCGTCGTGCTGACCAAAATCTGAACCTCGCCCTGCATGAAGGACTGCATGACCCGCTCTTTGACATCGGCTTTCAGCGAACCGTGCAGCAATCCGATCCGAAAATCGGGAAAGACCTGCTGCGCCAGCCGATTGTAAGTGCTGACGGCTGATTTCAGATCGGTGGCCGCCTGCTCCTCGATCATGGGGCAAACCACATAGACCTGCCGTCCCGCCTGCACCTGCCGGCGCATAATTCCCTCAATACGCGGCCGGTCACCGCTGACCGCCGTGTAGGTACGAATCGGTTGTCGTCCGGGCGGCAGTTGATCGATCAAGGAAATGTCAAGATCACTATAGAGGATTAGCGCCAGTGTTCTGGGGATCGGGGTGGCCGACATGACAAGAACGTGGGGTTGGACGGCGGCTTCACCGGAGCCGAGTTTGATCCGTTGTCGAACGCCAAACCGGTGTTGCTCATCGGTAACAGCCAGAAGCAAATTGTGAAAACTCACGCTTTCTTCGATCAGGGCATGAGTACCCACCAAGAGACGAATTTGCCCATCTGCCAGATCGGATAACAACTGCCGGCGTTCCTTGGCCGGGGTTGAACCGGTCAGCAGAGCAATCGGTTCGCCGCTGGCAGACAGCAAATCACTCAGCGTATCAAAGTGCTGACGAGCGAGAATTGCGGTCGGTGCCATCAGGGCGGCCTGACCGCCGGCCAGGGCGCACCAGAGCATGGACAATGCTGCGATGACCGTTTTACCGGAACCGACATCCCCCTGAATAAGACGATTCATCGGTTGAGGGCTGGCCAGGTCTTTCAGCACCTCTTTCCAAGTGCGTTCCTGAGCCTGGGTCAGGCTAAACGGCAATCCGGTAAAAATTTGATTGAATTTTCGGGTCTGTTCCGGACTCAAGGTTAAAACACAGCCCAAATCTTGATTCCGGCTTTGGCTCCGAAGCAACTGCAGTCCGGCCAGCAAGAGAAAAAGTTCTTCAAACGCCAGGCGACGACGGCAGATTTCCGCCTCTTCCCAACTCGAAGGATGGTGAATCCGGCTATAGGCAAAATCAACGGCACACAATTTGTGGCGGCGCCGAATCCGGTCGGGCAGGGGTTCGGGTATCTGCCCGATCAGACGAGGGATAACGGTTTGAATGAGCCGGCGCAGGACGCCTTGGCTGAGACCTTCGGTCAAGGGATAAATCGGACGGATGCCGTAAGAGCTTTCCTTTTGTGGATCCCACGGCTCAAAAGCCGGATTTTGAACACTAAACGTGGCACCGCTACGCGTGATCCGACCACGAAAAATATACCATGGATCGACTTTGAGCCGATCGACCAGCCAAGTCTGATTAAACCAGACAGCCGCCACCGCTTGTGCATCATCACGCAGGATGGTGCGAATAATGCTCAAACGGCCCCTGCGCGTGACAGCAGGTTTACGTACTACGCGAGCAACAAAGGTCTGATCCTCCCCATCGATCAGTTCCGTAAGGGGCGTGAGCATCGACCAGTCCTCAAAATCACGAGGGAACCAAGTCAACAGGTCAAACCAGGTTGTGATGCCCAGCCGACGCAAAAGCGCGGCCCGCCGACCGGCTACGCCGGGTAAAGCCGTCACCGGCCGGGAAAATAAATCGGTGCCTTCTCTTGTCTGATTCATCGGCGCAAAGCATGCTGACAGATGTTCTGCAACGGGCAACCGGGGCAATCGGGCTTTCTGGCAACGCAAATCGCGCGGCCATGACTGACCATCAGATGACCATATGCAATCCAGTCTTCAGGCCGAAGCACTTCGGCAAGGTCCTTCTCCACTGCCAAGGGCAAGGTCTGCCTGGTCAAACCAATCAAGGCCGAAACGCGTGCACAATGGGTGTCGACGACGATGGCCGGAATGCCAAAACAATCACCCAGCAATAGGTTGGCGATCTTGCGGCCAACGCCGGGAAGGCTCATCAAGGCCTCCCGGTCAGGTGGCAATGTGCCGTTAAAATCAGTAACCAAGCGGGTCGCCGAGCCGAGAATTGCCCGGGCTTTGGTGCGAAACAAGCCGCAGCTGCGAATCAACTGTTCGACATCCGCAAGGTCGGCTTGGGCCAGACTGTCTAAAGTTGAATAACGGCTGAAAAGACCCGGTGTAATTAAATTTACCCGGGCATCGGTGCACTGAGCCGACAAAATCGCAGCGACCAGAAGTTGCCAAGGTTCTTGAAAGTCGAGGGTGCATTGCGCATCAGGGTACTGCTGCCGCAGGCGTTGAACCACAGTTGTCGCTATCCGGGATTTATCCATTTAACCGATTTTCTCCTGCAGATAAGTTTTGAGATTATAGTAACGACCGTCCGTCCGACGGTAAACCCGGATTTCCACCAATGTGCCGGGAGGGTTGATCTGAAGAAAGCGGGAAATATCCAGGGAAGTCCCCACATCAACACCATTGAGCCGGGTGATGATGTCGTTTTTTCGCAGATCTGCTGTATAGGCCGGACTGTCATTCATAACATGACTGACATATAGACCGTCAGGCAGACCGTATAATTTTTGCAACTCCAGGAAGCTGGCTTCCGATAACACCGAAACACCCAGCCAGGAACGACCGGTAGTCTGACCATTATCGATCAATTCAACACTGACGGTTTGAACAACGGCTGCCGGCAGGACATAACTTAATGAATCGATGGCTTCGCGAATCACGGCGCAGTTGGTCAGTCCAAGGACTTCGCCTTTGAGATTGAGCAAAGGTCCGCCGGAACAATTCAGACTGACCGGCGCGTTGGTCTGCAACATCTGGACCGCGAGGCCGTCCTCCAGCAAAACCGTGCGGTTGATACCGGTTATCAACCCGCTGGACAGGCCTCCGGACTCATAAAGAATATCCGGATAGCCGACCGCCATGACAACCTGACCGATCCTGACATCCGATGATTGGACAAAAACACCCGGCTTCAGCTTATGGTCCGCCGGATCGATTTTAATAACGGCCAGGCCCGACAGAACATCATAACCGATCAGAGAGGCCGCGAAGGGTTTGTCAACATCTTTGATCTTGACCCGAACGATGGCGTTGGCAAGGAGGTTGCCGTTTTTGTCGGTTGCGATCGATAAAATGGCTGCGTTGGTAGCGATCTCGCCTGTCTCCCGCAAAATCAATCCCGAGCCCTGATTGGTCCGGAACTGTGATTTGCCAAACTCCTCCACCTCCACCTCGATGCTGACGACCGAAGGAGAAACCTCCTCATATAATTTTTCGATCAAGCGTTCCGTTGACAAGACCGTCGTGCCCTCGGTGGCGCCGGGCGTGGGCTCGGGGTCGTCAACCGTTGTTTCATTCGGTGTGGAGGTCGGCGTGGGAGTCACCCCGGTCGTGGGTTCCGGCGTGATGCCAGGCGTTCCGGCAGGTGTCGGTGTTGGCTTTTTCGTCGGTGTCGGAGCCGCCGTTGTATCCTGTGGTAAAGTTTGAAGCGTAGCGCCGGTTTCCGGGGCCGGCGGGTAAAGCCCGAACAAGCCGCGCGACATGGCCCAGAGGGTCAACGCTGAGGCCGCAACCGCACAGACCAGGCATAAAGCCGCCAATCCGGCAATCCGTTTGGTGTTCATATACCGACAACTACCTCCAAATTTGTGCTATCGAATGATTACTATTTTAGCCAATAATCGTGAATGTATTGTGAACAAGATGTGGATTAATCACTCAAGCATTTTAAGGAATGGCCAATGTAAAGGCAAATCGCGCTCCGCCTAAATCACTTCGTCCGACAGTGATCCGTTGGCCGTGAGCTGCCAGGATGGTTCGACTGATATAGAGTCCCAATCCGGATCCGCCGGACGTCCTGGATTTGTCAATTTTGTAAAATCGATCAAAGATGTAAGGATACTCGCTTTCCGGAATCCCCATGCCGCTGTCTTCAATAATTACTTCGATTTCTTTGCTTTTGCCCAAACGCCTTGTGGTCAGGGCCACCACACCATCCACGGGGGTAAAACGAATGGCGTTAACCAAAATATTGTAAACCACCCGATTAATAGCTTCGCGATCACCCAAAACCAGCAATCGACCCGTCTCATCGGCGGCAAAATCCGTCTGCACACCCAGTTGTTTTTCTGACAATAAAGCTTCCAGGCCGATCACATCTTCCTTGATGACCTGGTTAATATCAAAAACCGACATATTTAATGTGCGATCATCGGTCAGCAAATGGCCCTCAAGCATGGTATTGACCAGTACTTGCAGTCGCGCAACCTCCTGCTTGACAATGCCAAGATAATGCATAAAGCGATCAGCCGGAATTGTGCCGTCAATCATGCCCGAAACAAAACCGCCGATTGACGTAATCGGTGTTCTCAGGTCGTGGGAAACGCTGGAGATAAAATCCTTGCGGTCTCTCTCCTGATTTTCCAATTTTTCAATCATGGTATTCATTGTGTTGACCAGAACGGTCAAATCGTCTGTGACCAGCGCGCCGGCAGAATCATCCGTCCCGCTTCTGCTGCCGGGCAACTCAACTCGAACCGACAGGTCGCCGCGGGAGACGCGGTCAGCCGCATGGGATAAAAGCCGGATCGGTCTGGTAATGTTGCGGGACAGGATGCCGATGAATATCAAGGCAATACCAAAGGCGGCCAGAAAAGATGCGACCAGACTGCCGGTCATTAAAAAGCTGGCCAAACTGCTGGGATTCTGTTGATAGTGAACATGTACTTCGCCACGATAAAAGCCCGTTGCCGAAGCAATTGGCCAGGCAGCCGAAAGCCACCGGACGCCGGACTCGGCAAAAAGCCCATTGAAATCGCCGCTTTGATTGATTCCGGTTGTGCCGGTTCTTCGTGTAACCAGATACTTGCCGTCGATAATGTATTGCCCCGGGCGGGGCCGTTCCAGTTTTTCGATAACATACCCGGGCAAATTCGAGTAAAGAACAATTTCACGCTTATGATTGATGACCCAGATCAATGCGCCGGTTGAGCGTGCGGTAAAATTGACGTAGCTGGCGATCTCACGATTGGTGATCTCGCCGGTCGCATTGAGGTTTTCGGATACCACTTCGGAAATAGCCTGAGCGCTGTTGAGCAACCGGACATTCTGCTGACGGACGGCCTCAAGGGAGACGATACTGTAATAAACAAGCCCCAGGACACTGAATACAACCAGAACCGCCAGCGTCAACAACATGATGGTACGAGCATAAACCGAACGGATCAGACGCAGTTTTCTCATTTCTCACGATCCATTCAACGGGTTTCGAACTTATAACCGACGCCCCAAACCGTTTTAATCTGCCAATCCGGATGTTCACCCGCATCATCCAGTTTTTCGCGGATACGCTTGATGTGGACATCAACGGTCCGAGATTCTCCAAAGAAATCATAGCCCCAAACATTTTCCAGCAACTGTTCACGGGTGAAAACCCGATTGGGGTGGGTCGCCAGAAAAAACAGGAGTTCGAGCTCCTTGGGGGGGCATTTCGATTTCTTTCCCGCAGGCCAGAACCGAGTAGCGCGATTTGTCTACACGCAGCCGGGGGTGATCGACAGCATCGACCGGCTGGTCGTCGCCTGCCTGCCGGTGCTGATCCGAGCGGGACTCATAACGGCGCAGAACAGCTTTGACCCTGGCCATCAACTCCTTGGGTTCGAAGGGTTTTTGAATGTAGTCATCGGCACCCAATTCCAACCCGACTACTTTGTCCAAGGTATCGCCGCGGGCGGTCAGCATCAGGATCGGAACATCGGAAGTCTTGCGGATTTCCCGCATGATATCGTATCCGTCACGCCCGGGCAGCATCAAATCCAGGATGACCACGTCAGGCGAAGACCGAAGAAAAGCATCATAAGCCTGATCGCCATCAAGGCAACTCACAACAGCAAACCCGTCTTTGTCAAAATAAAGTCGAAGCAATTCGCTGATATTCGGATCATCATCAACGATCAGAGCCTTTTTCACGCTGATTGCACCTCCGTCACAGATGGCACGTTCGTCACGTTTTACGTAGCATATCGTGCAACTCGTCAAGAAAGGAATTTACGTCCTTGAATTGCCGGTAAACCGATGCAAATCGGACATAAGCCACTTCATCAATATCCTTTAGCCGCTCCATGACCAGTTCACCGATCTCCTGCGAGCTGATTTCACGTTTAAGAGCATTTTGGGTCTGAACTTCTATCGACGAAACCAAATCATCAATCTGTTGGTTGGAGACCGGTCGTTTCTGGCAACTTTTCATGATGCCGGCCATCAATTTTTCCCGATCGAAGGGCTCCCGGGTACCATTCTTTTTGATCACAAGCAGGGGCAGACTTTCAATTTTTTCGTAGGTCGTGAAACGAGAACTGCACGCAATGCATTCCCGGCGCCGCCTGATGGCGGATCCCTCATCAGACGGGCGTGAATCAACGACCCGATCCTCATCATGACCACAAAAAGGACAACGCATAAGTCTTTCCCAATCCTAAATCCTAATAACGATTATCGTTATCCTGCAAGAACCAAGGCAGGATCCGACTGCTCTTTTTCTCGGTTCGGCGCTCGGGGTCTGCGGATTGCACCGGAGGGTTTTCCCTCGGATCGCTGCCTTCCGGCTGCTGGGCACTTCGCAAAGGCTGAGCTTCGGACGGCTTCGCCGGAGGCTGGGGGAAATCCGGTTTCGGAGAAAAATCGCGTTCCGGATTTTCATTCTCTACGCCGACGGTGTGGAAACCGGAACTTCTTGGAGCTGCCGGTAACGGTTCGGGAATCGGCGCCGTGTAGGAACTGTTAAGAAAATCGGGAACCCGGCTTAATTCATCGGCTGTGTCATCGACCTCCGGTTGTTGCTCCATGGACTCTGTGCCCTCTTGGATGCCGCCCGGTGAAGAAAAAATCGGCGACGGCCGCTGACCTTGAGCCGACATGGTTTTATCGGATGCCGGCCTGCTTTCCCGATCAAAGCCACTGGCAATAACCGTAATCACAATCTCATCGCTCATCTCCGGATCAATCACCGCGCCAAAGATGATGTCGGCTTCCGGTGACACCGCGTCACGGACAACCGATGCCGCTTCATCAACCTCACGGATTTTCATATCCCGGCCGCCGGTAAAATTAAGAATAACACCTCGGGCACCATCGATGGTCGTATCAAGGAGCGGACTGTTGATCGCCTGGCGAATGGCCGCCGCTGCCCGGCCTTCACCGGAAGCTCGACCGATCCCCATGTGACAAACACCGGCCTGTGTCATAATGCGCCGAACATCCGCCAAGTCCAGGTTGATCAGGCCGGGTACGGCCACAAGATCGGAAATGCCGGAGACGCCGTGTTTGAGAACCTGGTCGGCCAAATTAAAGGCCTCGTCGAGAGAGGTGTCTTCCGAGGCAATCTCAAGCAGTTTATCATTGGGCACGACAATGAGCGAATCAACATATTTTTCCATTTCGCGAATACCACGTTCAGCATTTTGCATGCGTCGGGACCCCTCGAAACGAAATGGCCGGGTGACGACACCCACAGTCAGAATGCCGAGCTCACGAGCAATCTGGGCAATGACCGGCGCACCGCCCGTTCCGGTACCGCCGCCCATCCCCGCCGTGATAAAAAGCATGTCGGTGCCGCGGATCAGTTGCCCGATTTCATCCTTGGACTCGGTAGCAGCCTTTTCGCCGATCTCCGGATTGGCTCCCGCTCCCAAGCCCCGGGTGATCTTCTCGCCGATTTGGAGCCGGTTGTTGGCTTTGGTACGCAGTAACGCCTGATTATCGGTATTCACGGTAATAAACTCGATGCCCTGAACCTGGCTGTCAATCATTCGGTCGACCGCATTACAGCCACCGCCTCCGATACCAATCACTTTGATCGTGGCAAAATGATCATTATCCATGCCAAATCCCATTTTGTAATCAGTCAAGTTTTCATCCCCTCTCAAGCACCATTGACCGCGAACCCATAAATAACAACTTGTCATGAGGTCCTGTCGTCAAGCCGTTGCTTTATCAACGGTTGCAGGTCTGTTTACTACCCAATTTTACACCAATATGACAAGGGGTACAACAACATTTAGTATTAAATTAAAAATTGGTTACAATATCTAGTGAAAAACCGCCTTGACACACACATTTAAAGAAACAGCGGCATCAGCCGTCGGGTTCATCGTTGACCGATGATTTGGCCCGACCGCGCCTTTTATCGTAGCGTTCCAGCATCAAACGGCGAATGATTGAAAAATTAATGAAGATCCGGTTGCCGAAGGCAAAAATAGCCGCCAGGCTCAAATTGAGATCCAGCTGATCGCCCAGCGCCGTCAACGCGACGGCAATGGCACTGTTGCCGATAAAACCGGTAATAAACAGGCGAAAGTTAAATTTATTTTGCAGATTGGCGGTCAAGGCTCCGATTACCGAATCAATCGCCGCCAGAATGCCCACCGCCACATACGAAGAATAGGCTGCGGGAATATCAAAATTCCAGAGCAATCCGATTATCAGGCCGATTATCAGGCCGATCAAAGCTATCATGACTCAGCTCCTCCTCAATCTGGTATAAATGTGCGCCGGGTTCCGGTCAGGTCAAGGACACCTTTACCTCGGTTGTCCAGTGCGCCCTGGGAAATTGCGAAACGCAGCCACAGCATATCCTCCCGGAGATCCGGGCCGATCTCGACAGCAACATGCAACTCATCCCTGCTTTCCGGCAAAACAAGAGCCATGTAAAGATTGCGTCCTCCAACCGGCAAGATCGTGCGGATGGTCGGCAGCAGCTTAAGATCCGTACGTTCGTCCTTGTCCGCATCAATTATAGCACCCATCAAGGAGATTGCACTATTCAGAACCGCAGGGACATCAACACTGACAGCCTGTCCGAGTGCCATGGAGGTCACCTTGAGTCCGTTGATCACCGGAATACCCAATGGCGGAGTCGGCAGAATGTTGATCAGGTAACCTGATTTATCAATAACGGCACACCCGTCCGGCACAAGCAAGTAGGCCACTTCCACCCGCTCCTCGATGTCGATGATGATTTTTTGCGGGAAATCCATCCGGACAACCGCCGTGCGAATGGAAGGATAAGCCGCTTTCAAATTATTCTCGGCAAAGGCATAGCGCAGCTGCAGAATGTGGGTCGGCGACCCGCCCAGACCCTTGAGTAAATGCTGGTCGAGAACCAAGCCGCTCACCGCTTTGATACCGGTCTCATCCAAGGCCCGCAGGCCGCGTACTTCTATTTCACCAAGATGAAAAACAGGTAAAAGCCAGACAAGCAGCGCCAAAGTCGCTAAAAGCAGAATCGTGACCAGAATCCCCGGCCAATGTCGAGAGCCTGTCGACTTCACATCATGACCTCATATAATTTCTGACAGATCGCTCGCGCCGCATCCGGCCGGGCCAATTTTGCGGCCGCCCTCCCCATCCGCTCCAATCCCACGGGATCATTGAGCAGCTGCGGGAGCATGTTATTGAGGTAACCGGCGGACATTTCCGAATCGGGACAAAGAATGGAGGCCCCGGCATCGGCCAGCGCACGTGCGTTAAACGTTTGATGGTCACCGGCAGCGTAGGGGTATGGCACCAAGATCGAAGGACGGCCCAATGCCGCCAGTTCGGCGCAGGTCATGGCCCCGGAACGGCTGACAACCAGATCCGCCGCAGCCATCAGCAAATCCAAATCATGAATATACTCGCGAACATCAAGCCATGTCTTGCCCGCCGCCTGGTGAGAAATATCTGAATATTGGCGATGGCCGGCAGCTAAAACGACCAGTAGGTTTGATCCGTATTTCGACCAGAAATCCGGATCAGGATCAAAGGCCAAGACGGCTTGATTGATCGTACGGGAACCAAGACTGCCGCCTATCATCAGCACAAGATTTGTTTTGCCTGTAATGGCCAAACCTTGCTCAGCCAAGCGTGAACGGGCCTGATCTCGTGTAAGAGCAAAATAACTGCCGCGAACCGGATTCCCGGTCAGAAAAACCGGCGTTCCGGCAGGGAATCTTGTTTCTGTTCCCGGAAAACTGATGCAAACAGCCTGGCTTTTTCTGGCCATCAGGCGATTGGACCGGCCGGGGAAGGCATTCTGCTCATGGAGAATAACCGGTATGCGCAGGCCGGCAGCCGCTGCGATAACCGGACTGCAAACGTAGCCACCGGTTCCGATTACCGCGTTTGGTTGAAATTCAAACAGAATTCTTCGGCACTGACGACGACCGGCCCAAAAATCGGCCGCGGCACGAAATAAGGCCGGCGACGGCTTGCTTGGCAGGCCGCTGGCGCGGATGGTTGTCAGGGAATAACCGGCACGAGGAACCAAAATGCTTTCCAAACCCCGTTCGGTTCCGCAAAAGCGGATTTCGGCATCAGGATGATCCGCGCAAATCTGGTCGGCTATAGCAAGAGCCGGTGTAATATGGCCACTGGTGCCGCCGCCCGCCAACAAGAAGCGCAGCCCGGTCATGGTCGATCACCACGTTGGCCTGTCGCCGACGGCGAGCGGTCCGCAAGCTCGTGACCCCGCAAGCCCTCGGTTTTGGAAACAGCCAAAATAAATCCGATGGCGATCAGGAAAAAGAGATTGGAAGTACCACCGTAACTGAATAAAGGCAGTGAAATTCCTGTCGCCGGTATGGTCTTGGTTGCGACAGCCATATTAAGAAAGGCCTGAATGCTGATCAGCATGGTATAACCCCCGGCCAAAACAGCTCCAAAAGCATTGGGAGCACGATACGTAATACCGACCCCGATCAGCAAAAACAGCACAAACAAAAGGATTACCGATAAGGTCCCGATAAAACCCAGTTCTTCGCCGATCACCGCAAAAATAAAATCATTGTAGGGTTCAGGCAGATAATTATATTTTTGCCGTCCCGAGCCCAGACCCAACCCGGATAAACCGCCTGATCCGATAGCGATGACCGACTGGTCAATCTGGTAGGTATCATCGGCTGAAGCGGATTCCGGATTTAGGAAGGTGTTCAGGCGCCTTTCGACATGGGCGAAGTTCTGCCCGATCGTTTCTTCCAGGCCGTCGGATTTGAGAGCAGGAAGGGCGACACTGGCCAGCAGAGCAATAATGACCAGGATCAATATCATTTGGGTGATGGCACTGAGCCAGGAACGCAAACGAATACCCGAGGCCAAGAACATCGCCAGCATGACAAAACCAAGAATAAGCGTGGCGGACAGGTGTGGCTGCCAGAGGATCAGGCCCAGCCAGAGCGAGAAAGCCAAGAATGGAAAAAGAATATCGATCCAGCCGTCAGCCAGAAATTGAACCAGCTTTGCTTTAAATCGACACTTGCCTTTTGTCCGGCGCCGCCGCACCATGGAGACATATCCGGCAAAGCAAAAAACCATGGCCAATTTGGCCAGTTCCGAAGGTTGAAAGGTTCCGAAAACAGGAACCCGAATCCAGCGGCGGGCGCTATTGATCACAACACCAAAGAACTTGACATAAACCAACAGACCCGACGTGATCAAATAAAGAATCACGGACATCCAGAAATGATCAAAGAGCTTAAGCGGGATGGCAATACCCAGTATCAGGGCGGCCGCCAAGCCCATAGCGGTGATGCCGGCTTGTCGAAAGACGACATACATGGCATCCCCCTCTTGGTCAAAGGAACCGCTCATGCTGGCGCTGAACAGCATGATCAAGCCGAAGCAGGCCATGATCAGCATAACAATCAGCAATCCTCCGTGGATTCGACGCGGCGAGGGCAGCCAGGAGATGGAGTCAGCCACACGGCGCACATCGCGGTTGCGATAGGCAGCGGATTCCATGAATTGTTCACGTCTCATCGTACACCTCTCCTCCGTGGCGATATAACAACAATTAAAGCACAAGCAGGCCGATCAGGCCACCGGCCAGACCGACCAGGCTGAAGACCAGCACGATTTTGTTTTCCGACCAGCCGCCCAGTTCATAATGGTGGTGAATGGGCGACATGCGGAAGATTCTCTTCCCGCCTGTTTTCTTAAAATAAGCAACCTGGATCATGACCGAAAATGCCTCTGCAATATAAACAATGCCAACCGATAACAGGATCCAAGGGATTCCCAGCAACAGCGCGATACCGGCCACTCCGGCACCGAGAGCCTGTGAACCGGTGTCACCCATAAACACCTTGGCCGGATAACGATTGAAAACCAAAAAGCCAAGGCATCCTCCAAACATGGCCGCGGCCAGCCAGCCGGCGGGACGGGCCTGATTTAACGATGATTGCAACAACAGTGCAGCTCCGGCCAATGCAGCAGAGCTGACAGCGGTCACGGACGACGCCAGGCCGTCAACGCCATCGGTCAAGTTGACGGCATTGCTGATGAAAAACAGATAGAGAACCACCAGCAGGCCAAAGGGGATTTTTACCCAGCCGGCAATCAGCAATTGCCGTCCGCTGAATGGAACCAGCAAGAAAGGTTCTTCCTGAGAAAAATAAAGGTAATAGACCGTAAACAGGATTGAAAAAACACCCAGCAAAAGTGTTTTTTGTCCCATGGAAAGACCTTTTTTACTGATGCGAACCTTGATGTAATCATCCAGAAAACCCACCAGCGCAAAAAGCAGCATCAGAAGAATCAGAACCACCAGATTGCCGAGCCGCCGGTCAAGAATCAAGGCGATAATCGCCAGCAGAACCAGCGGCAACAGAAAGAACAAACCGCCGAAAGTCGGTGTCCCGCTCTTCTTAAAATGGCTTTCCGGCCCATCGTCACGAACCCGTTGACCGACGTTAAGCTTGTGCAGCAAAGGCAGGCCTGCCCGGCCGCAGATAACGGTTAAAACAGTCATGCCAATGGCGACGGCAAGAAGTTCAAATATCATGGTTGGTGGTTCTCCGTTTTTCCAAATTCTCAAGTATTTTCGCGGTGACCTGCTCCATGGTAAAGCCGCGCGACCCTTTGACCAGTACACAATCACCGGAACGTATCTCGTCGGATATTGCCTTGGCCAGATCCATTGTATCCGGAAAGACCATGCAGGTCATGTCCGGCTTGAGCTCGCGACTTCCGGCCGCAACATCCGATGCATGCGACCCGGTCAGATAGAGGGCGGAAAAGCCCAAATGTGCGGCCTGCCTTCCCAACTCACGATGAGCCGGCGCCGAAAACTCGCCCAGTTCCAACATGCCGCCCAAAGCCGCTATCATCCTTCGTCCTTCAGCCAGTTCGGCCAAGGTTTGCAAGGCCGCCTGCATGGATTCGGGACTGGCATTGTACGAGTCATCCATGATCAGGACACCGTTGGCTTCGATCAAGCGCTGACGGTTGCCGGTTTGCTCGTAGGCCGCTGCGTCGGCTGCGGCAATTGCCGGCGGGATGTCCATATCCCACGCGCAGGCCAAGCCAAAGAGCATGTTAAGCACGTGGTGATGACCCGGGAAGGGCAAATGCACGCACGCTTGACCGCATGCTTGGCCGGCTTGAAAAATACCAACCGAAAAGTCAACACATCCGGCGGTGGCACAAACATCTGTCGCACCGACCGTAAAAGCCGCGTCGGTTGACATGCTCCGGGCAAGATCCAAGTCGGCGGTAACCCAGGCCAACCGAAAACTTCCCGGTTGGTGCACGCCCCAATTGCGAAGCAACGGATCATCGGCATTCAAGATCAGCAGGCCACCCGGCCGCAAGCCCTCAATGAGCTCGGTCTTGGCGGATAAAATGGCTTCCCGGCTGCCCAACCGGCCGATGTGCGAAAAACCGACATTGGTGATCATGGCCGCATCGGGTCGGGCCAGCTGACTGAGCAAACGGATCTCGCCCGGTGCCCGCATGCCCATCTCAAGAATGATCGCCCGATGACTTGGCTCTGCTTGAAGCAATGTGAGCGGTAAACCAATTTCATTGTTCAGGTTGCCGCTGGTCAGATGAACCGGCATGGTTCCACCAAGACAGGCCGCCACCATCTGACGGGTAGATGTCTTACCTACGCTGCCTGTAATCGCCACGACGCGACCGGGCAAGGTCAGGCGGTAGCCGGCGGCAATAGCCTGCAAAGCCTGCAATGTATCCTCCACCAAAACCACCGGCCCCGTGAATACCGTCATCTCAGGAAGTTCAAGATTGCTTCCCCTTGCAACAACCAAACCGGCAGCTCCTTCAAGGATGGCCTTCCCAAGGAAATCATGCCCGTCAAATCTAGGGACGCGCAAAGCGATAAAGAGGCTGCCCGGAACAAGTTCCCGTGTGTCCGTACAGACACCGGCAAAACTTAAGTCGGCGGCCGGTTTTTTTTCATCAGTCAAAACGCCTCCGGTCCATTGTATGATTTCACTTAAACTATACTTGGCCATCGGTTTCCGGTTCCAGCGCCGCAATTGCCTAGGCAGCCGTCTCGGCATCATCAAAATGAATGGTTCGGTCTTTAAATATCTGGTAGTTCTCGTGCCCTTTGCCGGCAATGATGATCATATCGCCGGGCTGCGCCATGCCAACCGACCGAAAGATGGCTTCCCGGCGATCGGGAATGACCACATATTGGCCGCCGGTCGGGTTGAGACCGATCAGGATATCATCAATAATCGCCAAAGGCTCCTCCGTGCGCGGATTGTCAGAGGTAATAACAGTCAAATCCGCTAATCGACCGGCGACCTCCCCCATTTCAAAACGCCGC
>JAAYPL010000007.1 GCA_012519875.1 Clostridiaceae bacterium
AAATCAAACGCATAGAGATGTGGCTGAATACTTATCCTCGAAAGATTTTGGATTACAGAACACCGTTAGAAGTATACAGGTTGGTTTCTTAACATTGGGCGACACTTAATGTTGCATTCCGCGTTGGGGAAAAATTGTTGACTTTACTCTTGATCGATGTTTAATTATGCATTATAATGTATTATTATTTACTTTTCGCTTGGTCGAACCGATCGGAAAAAGGAGCGATTCGCAATGAACAAAGGTTTTCGTGTGGGGATTGTCGGAGCTACGGGTTACGTTGGTGTTGAATTGGTGCGCCTTTTATCCTCACATCCGTTCTTCAGGCTGACCCGGCTTGTTTCACAAAGCTACGCCGGCAAACCTTTCTCGGAAATTTATCCGGCTTTTAACCGCGTGGTCGATTCGCTGCTGAGCGACTTGGATATCGACCGGATTGCCTCTGATTGCGATTTGGCCATCACGGCTCTGCCCCACGGGGTCTCGGCATCTGTTGTGCCTCAGCTGCTTGACCGGGGCGTGCGTGTTCTTGACCACAGCGGCGACTTTCGCTACCGCCGGGTCGAGGTTTATGAACAGGCGTACCAGCTCCGTCATCCTTGCCCCGCTCTTCTGGCCGAGGCGGTCTACGGTTTGCCGGAAATATACCGGGATGAAATCGCAAAGGCTCGTTTGGTGGCCAATCCGGGCTGCTACCCAACCTGTGCGCTGCTGGCGCTCAAGCCGTTGCTTCAGGCAGGTGTAATCAGCACCGAGGGCATTGTTGTCGATGCCGTTTCCGGCGTCAGCGGTGCCGGCCGCAAGGCCGACCTCGCCTATTCTTTTTGCGAGCAGGATGCCAGCTTTAAGGCCTACGGCGTGATCGGCCACCGGCATACCAGCGAAATCGAACAAGGAGCGGGGTTTTTGGCCGGCCTGCCGCAGCCACCGTTGGTGACCTTCACTCCCCATCTCGCCCCGATGAAAAGAGGCATGTTGGCCACGGTTTATGCAGACCTTCTTCCGGGAACCGACGCTTCGACGCTGCAGGAGATTTTCGCCCAAGCCTATAAGGAAGAGCCGTTCATCCGCTTCTTATCCGGTGGACAATTGCCGGAAACACGCAGTGTCTTGGGCACCAATTACGCTGATCTGAGTGTTTTCCCGGACGGTCGCACCAACAAGGTCAAAATTCTTTCCGCCATTGACAATCTGGGGAAGGGAGCCGCCGGGCAAGCTGTGCAGGCTCTGAACCTGATGGCCGGCCTCAAGGAAACTTCCGGTCTGGAAATACCCGGATTCGCCATTTAGAATCAAGCACAGACCAACACGGAGGCTGGATATGCAAAATTTAAAAGTCAATGAAATGCAGGGAGTCATCGCCAAGGCCGAAATTCTGATCGAGGCTCTGCCTTACATTCAAAGCTTAAGCGGCAAAACCGTTGTAATCAAATACGGCGGCAATGCCATGATCGACGAGGAATTAAAGCATCAGGTGATGAATGACATCACCCTGCTGAAATACATCGGAATCAATCCGATTCTGGTTCACGGCGGCGGCCCTGAGATCAATTCCATGCTCGACCGACTGTCCATTCGTTCAACATTTCAAAACGGCCTGCGCGTGACCGACGCCCAAACCATGACCGTTGCCCAAATGGTTCTGGCCGGAAAGACCAATAAAGAGATCGTTGCGCTTCTGGGGCAAAAAGGCGCCCAGGCAATCGGGCTTTGCGGTATCGACGGTCGCCTGATCGAATGCCGGCGCATCACGACCGACGAGCACGGCCAGCCGTTGGATATCGGCTTTGTCGGCCATATTACCCGGATCAATACCAGCGTGCTGGAAACTCTGACCGCCAACGGATTCATTCCGGTCGTCGCGCCGATCGGCATCGGTGCGGCAGGGGAGAGCTATAACATCAACGCGGATACTGTAGCCGGCGAAATCGCCGCCGCACTCAAAGCAGAAAAGCTGATGACCCTTACGGATGTGGAGGGCGTAATCGTCAAGAATGAAAAGGGTGAGGACGTTGTGGTTTCCACCTTAAATGAAAAAGAGATCGACGATCTGATTGCACGGGGCATTATCAGCGGCGGCATGATTCCTAAAGTCCTGGGCTGCCTGGATACGGTTCAGCGTGGTGTCAGCCGGGCGCATATCATCGATGGAAGGATCCCCCATTGTCTTTTGCTGGAAATTTTCACCAACAAAGGCATCGGAACCATGATCACCCATGAACAGCAACCGCATCAGGCTCCAAAAAGCCCTTGATCGTCACAGGAGGGCATCATGACCATTGACAAAACACTGCAAACCATTGTTGAGCTCGACCAAAAACACTATTTAAACTGTTTCGGCACCCGGCCGCCCTTGTGCATCGAGCGCGGCGAGGGGGTCTGGCTGTACGGCACGGATGGACGGCGTTACCTCGATCTGATCGGCGGCATTGCCGTCAATGTGCTGGGGCATAATCATCCGCAGCTGGTCCGGGCGATTGCCGATCAGGCCGCAAAAGTCATTCACTGCAGCAATTACTACTATAATTCGCCACAAACCCTTTTGGCCGCAAGGCTGACCAAATTGACAGGGTTGGACCGGGTTTTCTTCGGCAATAGCGGTGCCGAGGCCAATGAAGCCGCCATCAAGCTGGCTCGCGGCTATTTTTACAAACAGGAACAGCCGCGACGGCAGATCGTCACCGCCCTGCAATCTTTCCACGGGCGAACATTGGCAACCGCTGCCGCCACCGGACAACCCAAGTACAGCCGGCCCTTTGCGCCGTTGCCGCCGGGATTCCTGCACGTACCGTTCAACGATCAAAAGGCGCTTCGCAAGGCCGTCAGCGACAAAACCTGCGCTGTCATGCTGGAACTGATCCAAGGCGAAAGCGGCGTGCATCCCGCCGACCTCGAATACATCCAGTTGGCCAGAATATTATGCGACCAAACCGGTGCCCGGCTGATTATCGACGAAATCCAGACCGGCATGGGCCGAACCGGCCATTTCCTGGCCAGTCAACTTTATCAGGTCAAACCGGATATCGTGACGCTGGCTAAGGGGCTGGGGGGTGGTGTGCCGATCGGTGCCGTCCTGGCCAACGAAACCACATCATCCGGCTTTGTGCCCGGGGATCACGGCAGTACATTCGGTGGCAACCCTCTGGCCTGCGCTGCGGCCATGGCTGTTCTGGATGTGTACGAAAAAGAGGGCCTGGTGGCGGCAGCAGCCCAACGTGGTCAACAGCTGAAGCGGGCCTTGCACGATCTGCATGAGCAATATCCCCATATTATCAAGGATGTCCGCGGAGTCGGCCTGATGCTGGCCTGCGAACTGTGCGAACCCCAAGCGGCAGCGGTCAAAGCCGCTATGATGACAAGGGGTTACCTGATCGGTTCGGTCGGCACTTCTGTTCTTCGCTTGCTGCCGCCGCTGGTCCTGCCCGAAGAAAGTATCGCGCCTTTGATCGTTGATCTGGAGGCGGTCCTGAAGGAGGTCGTATCTTAAGTGAAACATCTGATCAGCATTGGCGATCTGTCGCCCGTCCAGCTTGAGAATCTGCTGGATCTGGCCGATCGTCTCAAGGCCCTTTCCAAGGCCGGGATCCCTCATCCTCTCCTCAAAGGGAAGACCTTGGGCATGATTTTCGCCAAATCTTCCACCCGCACCCGGATTTCCTTTGAGGTCGGTATGGTTCAGCTTGGTGGCCATGCCCTGTTTTTATCCACCCAAGACATTCAATTGGGCCGCGGTGAGACGATCGCCGATACGGCCCGGGTCATGTCCCGGTTTCTCGACTGCCTGATGATCCGGACCTTCGACCACCAGGATGTTCTGGAACTGGTCCGCTATAGCTCCATTCCGATTATCAACGGCCTTACCGACCTGTTGCATCCTTGTCAGGCGCTGGCCGATCTGATGACCATTCGCGAGCACAAAGGACGCCTGCGCGGCCTGAAGCTGGCGTATCTTGGCGATGGCAACAACGTTGCCAACTCCCTGTTGCTGGCTTGTTCCAAAGCCGGCATGGATGTCGCAATTGCCTCACCGGCAGGCTATACTTGCGATCCGGTCTGCATAGCCCGAGGGCAGGAAATTGCCCGGACTCAAGGCGGATCGATTCTCCTGACCGACGATCCTCTGGCTGCCGCATCCGGAGCCGACGCCATTTACACCGACACCTGGGTCAGCATGGGGCAAGAAAACGAGAAGGCGCTGCGTTTGCCGATCTTTTCACCCTATCAGGTCAACGATGCGATTATGGCCGCTGCCAAGCCCGAAGCTGTTTTTCTTCATTGCCTCCCGGCCTACCGAGGATTTGAGGTAACCGAGTCGGTTATTGACGGTCCGAACTCCGTGATATTTGACGAGGCGGAAAATCGCCTTCATGCTCAAAAAGCCGTTTTGCTCACCCTGCTTGCGCCGGATGCCAAGCTTCCAGACAGCCATGACGCCTAAGGAAACTCTCATCCGTCCGGCCACGGATACCGATGCGCCTGCCTTGCTGGAACTGATTCGTATCGCGATGGCGGTCTATGCACACCGATCCGGGATCGGGACTCTTTTGGACGCTCAGCTGGAGACGCTGGAGGATCTCTTGTCCCACCTGCACACCGACCACGTCTTGGTTGCCGAAAGAGAAGACGCACTGGTAGGAACCGTTCGGCTGGTTCATCGTCCCGGCAGCGATGTTGCTTACTTCAGCCGTTTTGCCGTTCTGCCTTCCTTGCATCTGAACGGCGTCGGCTCCATGATTTATCAGGCAGCCGAAGACCACCTCCGGGAACAAGGAGTCCGGTTTGTCCGCTTGCACACCGCATTAACCAACCCGTTGCTGGTTTCCTTCTATCAGTCTCGGGGCTTTCGGCTGATCGAAACAAAAACCGCACGGGGATACCCGCGCGGTCTCTTTGAGAAACAGATTCGTTGATCAAAATCATTTTAGATTGTGTTGTTTAAAAAGCCTCATAAACCCCGGCGCCGGCGGCAAAAACCAATGAAATAATGATAATAATCAGGATCAGCGCCACAAAGCAAATGCCGATAATATTAAGGATTTTGGCAATTTTCAGTTTGCGATCGGCCTCCTGGCAACTGGTCTCACTGGTGGCCATAATTGCAAATACCAAGGCGATCACGCCAAGGATGGTTCCGACAAAACCACCACAACAGACGATATTGATAATGGAAAAAACGATCTGGCCGGTTGCCGACGGCATCGGCGCGGTCTGACCGTATTTTTGGCCGCCGGTCGGAACCGCCGCCGTCTGAACAGAGCCGGAGCGGCCGTCCCGTGAAGGATCATAATCGGGGCGAATGTAAGCAGGTTGCGCCTGCGTGTAGGAACCACCGGAAACCGGAGCGGCGGCAGGCGGCTGCGGCGTGCCGCAGTTGGGACAAAATTTGGCACTTTGATCTATTTCTTGCTGGCAGTTCGCGCACTGCATAACAATAACGGCGAAATGTAAACTGAAGTGACGCAAAAAGAGATGTCCCACAAAACCATCTCTAATACAATGTAAGTGACCAAACCACACGTAAAGGAGAGAAGTTGTGGGACACGAACATTGTACAGAGAAAT
>JAAYPL010000008.1 GCA_012519875.1 Clostridiaceae bacterium
ATCATATGAACGTCTATCAAGTTGCGGACTATGGCGAGGCACTTATGCGAAAGGATTATATGCGTCGGGCGACCTATCTTGGTCAGAATCTCGGCCATGCCGTTCTCAACCCGCAGATCGACTGGGTGCATAAATTCCTCGGTGAGACCAAAGGGGAGGCCTGCCCCGGATGCCATCAGAGCCTGCTGATCGCCAAACCGGGTCGTGACTATGTTGAATGCGCAATCTGCGGCCGTAGAGGGTCGGTCTCCATGGCCGATGGCACATTGAGCTTTACTTGGCCGGAAGATCCTCAGGATCGGTTGACCATGCAGGGCAAATATGACCATATGCGGGAAATTGCCCGGCATACGGAAGATCTCTACGATCCACACGTGGACGAGATCAAGGAAAAACACAAATATTTCAGGGAGCTCGAGGACTTTACGGTCAAACCGCCGGCGAAGTAATTGCCGTTGCCATATTGATCCCCGGGTATTACACCGGACGTGCCTTTGCCGATCTGAACCGAAGCAGGGAGAGGTGTTGTTGACGCTTGCGGCATATTATGTCTATAATTACATAATTAATAATTATTAATAACTGAATAGTTGATGCGCAAAAGCCCGTTCGGATTGAAAAGATAATCGGAGCTGAATTTACTCTTAACGCAGGCAGGAGAGATATATGGTCGAACGCGACTTTTTGGATAAAATACGTGAAACCGAGCAGCAGGCAGAAGAATTGCTTGACCATGCCCGTGAAAGCGCCCGTTTAAAGCAGGAAAAAGCACGGGAGAATGCCCTTGGGATTCTTGATCAGGGGCGGGAGGCGGCAGCCGCCGTCCAACAAAAATTGCTGCAACAGGCCGAGGAGACGGCTTCACAGCTGAACGCGGAGTCTGCTGATTCCACACAGCGCAAGGTCGATCTCATTCAGGCCGATTGCGCAAAAAGGCTGGATCAAGCCGTCGAGAAACTGGTGGAAAGGATCGTGAGGGTCGATGGCCATCGTTAAGATGGACAGGCTGACGATCGTCGGCTTGGAAAAGGATAAAAACGATATCGTGGAAGCCCTCACAAACTTGGGTGCGTTTGAGGTGATCAGCGAGCAAGGGGATGATCTCTCGGCTTCTGATGTTGCCACGACCGACCCGGACAGCCGGTTGGCGGCTCTCCAGCATGACATCACCCGCTTGGAGAAAGTGATCGAATTAAATCGGACATTGCATCCCGAGAAAAAGGCCTTGTTTGCCGGCAAGCGCAAAGTGTCCGAAGCAACCTTTCGGCAAGCTGTTTCTCGTGAAGCTGATCTTCTGGCTGCTGTCAGCCGGATTGAACACAATCAGGCGGCGGCTGCCGAGCTGTCTGTTCAGCAGCATCGATTGCAGGCTGCGCAAACCATGCTGGAACCTTGGCAGGACCTCGATCTCGATCTTGCCGAAGAGGGAACCAAATCGGTTTGCCTTTTTCTCTGCAGCGCCGATTCGGCTGATCAGGTCAACCAACTGCGTGAAGCATTGAACGAAGATGTTCCGGAAAGTTTTCTTCATATTGCAGCCGAGGATGAAAACGGGTTGCGCCTAGTGGTTGCGGCTTGGCGCCCGCGGGTTTCGGTGGTGCAAGGGCATCTCCGGCGTCTGAATTTCAATCCGTTGCCTCTGCAGGGAGAAAAGGGAACCCCGCGCCAACAAATGGATGCCAATGCCGGTTTGTTGGCTGCAAACGAGGCTGAACTGGATCGTATTCAACGTGATACTATCGAATTGACCCGGGATGGCAAATCTTTTGAAATTTTGTATGATGCGCTGACCATTCGTTATGATCGACTGAAAACTGTTTCCTCTCTGTCAGGTACGCAGAAAACATTCTGGATGGAAGGCTGGGTGCCGTTCAATTTGGTGGCGGAAGTGACCAAAGCACTGGAACAACGTTTTCTGGTAGCAACCGCCCACCGACCGGCGGCGGCCGATGAAGAATTTCCGATTCTTTTCAACAATCGTCAGTTGGTCAAGCCCTACGAAGTCGTTGTCGAGATGTTTGGTCCGC
>JAAYPL010000100.1 GCA_012519875.1 Clostridiaceae bacterium
GCGCGCAAAGAGAGCATGGCGGTGTAGTTAGGAAGAATATAAAGGCATTGACCGGCCGGGCAAGAGGTCAGCAGCCGATCAAAAAGCCGGACATGATCCGGATCGACCAGCAAATCTTCCGGTCTCTTTCCGGCATCGCAAAGCCGCAATGCCATATCTCGGCACCTTTCACCGGATATGCCGATCAAGCCGGGGAGCAAATATTTTTCAAAGTTGACCTCCTGGATCCAGGAAACATCGCGACCGTCCGAATCGTTGGCATTGAGCAAGAACATGACCCCTCCCCGGTCCGTAGCCGAGGCCACAAAATCCAACGCGAGGTCCATGCCGACCGGGTTTTTGACCAATATCAGACAAACCTCACGGTCATCGGCCTTAAACCGTTCCATTCGGCCAAAAGCCGCCTGCGTTTCCTGCAGCGCAGCCACCGATCGGTCAAAGGGAAGTCCCGCCGCCAGAACCGTGGCCAGGGCCGCGGCAGCATTATAACCGTTATGAATGCCCGGGATGGGCAGTGTTGCGGCGGCGGTTTCCCCCTGCCAGCTTAATTCCAGACCAAGAGTCCGCCCATCCAGATCGGCGGCCGTGAACAACAGGTCGGGACGGGGTCGGGAAAAACCACATTGCGGGCAGCTGAAGCGACCAAGATGACCGTAAACCACGCCGTCATAATGATACTTTTCGCCGCAAAAAGCACAAAAAGCCGCTTCACGCATGTCACCTTCGGGAACGGGTTGCAGCCCTTCGTCCGCGATGCCGAAAAACAAAGTACGCTTTTCCCGGCCAACCGCCATGGACGCACAAAGACAGTCATCCGCACAAAGGACGATCTTGCCTTGGCTGGAATCCAATCCTTTGGCGATCAAGTCCCGGGTGTGCTGCAAATCCCCGAAGCGATCCGGCTGATCCCGGAAAAGATTGGTGACCACACTGATTTGGGGATTAAGCATCTGAGCCAGTTTGGCAAAATAAGCCTCGTCAATCTCAAAAACCAGAGCCAAAAGACCGTCCGGCGCCCGGCGCCGGAGCAACTTTCGGTGATTGATCAAGGTTGTGGCCAAGCCTGAATCCAAGTTGGCTCCGGAAGGGTTGGTGATGATCTCGTAGCCGTTGGCTTCAAGCAAGGTGCATAGAATACGGACCGTTGTCGTTTTGCCGTTGGTTCCGGTGACAAGAAAAACCTTTTGTTTGGCGGTCAGACGAGCCAAAAGCTGCCGATCCACCAGCAAGGCGGCTTTTCCGGGCAGAGCGGTGGCGCCTCGCCCCAAGAGGCGAAGGAAAAAGCGCAAAACCCGTGCCGCAACAATCGCCAGCGATGTTCGCACCGAATATGTTTTCATCCATTGTCCTCCGGTTTGCTTTCGGGATCCTGCCGGATCATCTCCAGAAAGCGGCCGATTTTGGCTTCGTATTCCGGCAAAGACAGAACGGTTCCCCAGCCCAAATGTGATTGGAACAAGCCGTCATAGGCGGCGTCATGAAAGGATTTCATGGTATAAGGAATGCCTTCCTCATCGAGAATAAAGGATAGCCGTTGCGCCTCAAAAAGGTTCTCCAGTGTCGCCACTCTGATTTCTTCCACTGAATATAACACCTCCCCCAATCAATTCAACCATCAATATTCGACACCTTTGCGGGCAAGAACACCGCGCTCAAACGGATGGCGGACAGCACGAATGTCCGAGATGTAATCTGACAAAGACAAGATTTTCTCCGATGGATCCCGCCCGGTCAGAACAACCTCCAGATCCGCCGGCTTATTCTTAAGGAACATCAGCAGGCTTTCCTCCGACAGCAATCCGGTATGAACGGCATCCAACACCTCATCAAGGACCAGCAGATCGATGCGACCGGCCTGGGCCGCCCGGACGGCGACAGCCAAATAACGATGATGCCGCTCTCGCGCCTCTTCACGATCTTCATTGCTCATGACATGACTGAACCGCATATCCTCCGGAC
>JAAYPL010000101.1 GCA_012519875.1 Clostridiaceae bacterium
CGGGGGCAAAAATATGAGCCCTACGGTTTTGTTTCTCGTCACCCGTTCATCAAATACTGTACATCCATTTCTGACCTGATCAGCAAAATCATCGATATTGAAATCGGCGACTTCTCCCGCTGCCAGGTCAAACCGATTGACGAAAGCATCCTGAAACCCAAACCCAACGCCTTTATTGAAGGGATGGCCGCGGCGGCTTCCCGTGACGAAACGGGAGACCGCGTCGAAACAGAAAAAAACTCCGAAGCGCATGAGGAGCGCCTTTATGACGGCTCGACCTGCCCCGCCTGTTCCAGCACGCGCATGGCACGGAACGGCACCTGCAAGGTGTGCTTGGATTGCGGGGCAACGACAGGGTGCTCGTGATTTTGCTATAGTGCAATGGCAGAATTGATTACCAACCCAAGGATTTCAAATATTTACGGCTGATTTCAACGGCTTCCATCCGGCTGCGACCGACCGACTCATCTTGCTCCACCACAACCCAGGCGGCGCCGGCTTTCAGGGAGGCATCCAGAATGGACGGTATGTCCTGTTGTCCGAGGCCCAAGGGGCGGAATTCGAATGATCCGGAAGCTTCGGTTTCTTGACTCTCAATTCCGATGAGGTCATACAATTTGCCGCCGGAGCCTTCCAGATGGAAATCCTTAAGATGCACGATCGGCACACGTCCTGTGTATTTGAGGACATAGGCCGCCGGGTCCTGGCCGGCCACCTTGATCCAGCAGGTATCAGGTTCAGCTTGCAACTGAGTGGGCGTGGTTCCGGCATAGAGTTCATCGAGAGCAAACTGGCCGTTGGGCATGACTTTGAATTCAAAATCATGATTGTGGTACAAAAGCTGAAGCCCCGCTGCGGCAAAGGCGTCACCGAAGCGGGCGATGTCGGCCCGGACAGCCTCATAAGCGTCATCTCCGGGCCGCTGACCTTCCATCAGATAGGGGACGACGACATACCGGCACCCGAGATATTTGTAGGTATCAATGACTTTGCCGATATCTTCGCGCATTTCGGCAAACGGAACATGAGCCGAAATCGCCGGCAGGCCGACATCCGACAGAATTTCTTTGATCTCCTCTTTGCTGTAACTGTAAAGACCGGCCAACTCAACACCATCGTATCCCATGTCTTTTAGTTGCCGCATGGTACCGGCAAAATCGGCTTCTGCCTCGTCACGAACGGAATAAACCTGGACGGCTACGGGAAGTTTTTTCATGCTGATCAACCTACTTTCTTGAATTGGTTAGTAATCGACTTCAATTATAAAATAATTGTCGCCTACACACAAACCGGATTGCCATTATCCGGAAACATTCTTGGCAAATGGCGCCGCTAACCGTCTTAATTTGCTAAAATAGAAACCAAAGAGGCTCCTTGGGAGGAAACAGTCATGACCAGCATAGCCGCCGGTGCCACGCATCGACTGATCAAAGCGCGAATGGAAAAAGCCAACCGGTCGATTCTTGAGGCCGGTGATATCGAACAGCAGATAGCGGCGTATCGCCGGGTTTTGGCGGTCGAAGCCGGGGCTGTTGTCCTCGGAAACTGCCGGATTGAAGAGGCTCGTCTGGGTCAGCGCCCGGCTCTTTGGTTCAGTTTTGACGGAACCAAGGCCGATCGTGTTGTCCTTTTTTTGTATGGCGGCGGTTATGTCGGCGGTACACTGCATCATAACCGAAACATGGCCTCAGGCCTGGTTCGGGCAATCGGACAAAAAGTGGTTGCCCTTGATTATCGAGTGGCTCCGGAAGATCCCTTTCCGGCAGCGCTTGAAGATGTTCTGGCGGCTTATGACGATTTACTTGAACAAGGATTTGCGCCCAGGGCCATTACCCTTCTCGGATGCTCGGCCGGCGGCGGGTTGGCTCTTGCGGCCGCCTTGGCCATCCGAGACAGCGGGCGACCCCAACCGGGTGCCTTGGTCGGCTTATCGCCGTGGTTCGACCTGACTCTACGGCAAGCCACCATTCGGGCCAATAACGGTAAGGACATCGTTCTGAAACCATTGTTCCTGGAGGCTGCGGCCCGGCTCTATGCCAAGGGCAAGGATCGTTCGGATCCGTTGATATCCCCGTTGTATGGAGATCTCACGGGGTTGCCGCCTATACTGCTCCAGATTGCCTCCGAAGAATTGTTCCTGGGTGAAGTGATCGCCGTGGCGGATAAAGCCGAAAAAAGCGGTGTCCAGGTCAAGCTGGAAATATGGGAAGGTCTGTGGCATGTCTGGCAGGCATTTCATGATTTGGTGCCGGAAGCCCGGGCGGCTCAGGACAATATCGGAAGATTTATTCGTGAACACACCTGGCCGGCCGAAGAAGCCGATTGGCAAGCCGAAGAGCAGTCTGCGGCGGCAGATCGGAAAGAATACGCCAATGGACTGATTCATGTTCTGTGTGGTAATGGCCGGGGTAAAACCACATCGGCGATCGGCCTGATTATCCGGGCGGCAGGTCATGGACAACGCACGATGTTGGTTCAGTTTCTGAAAAACGGCCAATCCGGCGAAATCAAAGCCCTGCGGACCTTGCCCGGAGTGCATGTCATCAGCGGTCCGGAGGATATGCGGTTCAGTCATGTCATGAGCAATGAAGATCGTGAAGAGGCGCGAGAGCGGCATCATCGTTATTTGGCTGTCGCCGTCCGGGCGGCCCAGGCCGGTCGCA
>JAAYPL010000102.1 GCA_012519875.1 Clostridiaceae bacterium
AAACCAAATCTACCACCTTCACTGTTCAATTTTCAAGGTCCGGGCCCTCGCGTCTCTCGAGGCGCTTAGCTATCTTATCATCGACCTCTTCCCTTGTCAACTCCGTTTTTACCTTTCTTTTACCTTCTTTTACCTTTCCCTTTTGGACCCGATTTGATCCGATTAAAGTGCTGATTTGGAAGAAGAAATGACCTGCCGGCTAGACGGCAACCCTCCGCTTTTCGAAACGGAGCGGATTTTTATTATATAAGAAAAGGCCTGAATTGTCAAAAAAATCGCGATAAGCAGCCTGTCTCGGGGACATCAATTACTATTGCACAATTACACAGAGGTTGCGTTTGTTAAGAGATATAACCACCGTTACCGGTGTTTGATCCGCTAAAAGATACCGCCCGGTTTTGCCGGACGGTACCGCGGGATGTTCTGTTCACCGATCTTCAGGGAAATCTCAATCGGACTGCTCGGTCTCGGACAGATCAAAGGCCTCCACGTCATCGGTGTCGTCTTCCATATCATCGTTTTCCTCTTCATGAAAAACGACAGCGATATCGACAACCTTATCTTCACGGGTTCGCATCAAGGTGACGCCCTGTGTTATACGAGACAGAATCGGTATTTCCGCTGCAGGCAAGCGAATGATCACACCGGCGTCATTGATCATGATCACATCACAGTCATCATCCACCAGTGCGATTCCGGCCAGCAAGCCGGTTTTTTCCGATGGTCTGTAGGTAATCAGGCCTTTGCCGCCACGGGATTGAACACGGTATTCATCCAGTTCCGTCCGTTTGCCAAAGCCTTTTTCCGATACAACCAACAAGGTCTTGCCGATGTCGATCGGTGCCATGCCGATGACCTCATCACCCTCGTCAAGACGAATTCCGCGAACACCCTGTGTGTTGCGCCCGGTGGCCCGGACGTCATCATCGGCAAAACGGATGGACATACCGTAGCGTGTAACCAGCACAATGTCGTCATGGGTTTCGGTCAGCCGAACACCGACCAGCTCATCGTCTTCACGGAGGTTGACAGCAATCAGGCCGCTTCTGTTGATGTTGGCGTAATCGGACAAAGCGGTCTTTTTTACCAAGCCGTTCTTGGTGGCCATCATCAAGCTTCCACCCTGATCAAAGGCATGAATCGGAATAACCGCACGGATTTTTTCATCGCTGTCCAAATGGAGCAAGTTGACGATGGCCATGCCTTTGGCTTGGCGACCGGCTTCCGGAATTTGGTAGCCCTTCAGATGGTAAACCCGCCCTTTATTGGTGAAAAACAGCAAAATATCATGGGTCGAGGTCGTCAGAATGTTTTCGACAAAATCCTCTTCGCGGGTTTGCATGCCCGTAACACCGCGACCACCCCGGTGCTGGATATTACAAGTGTCGATCGGCATGCGCTTGACATACCCGAAATGGGTCAGGGTAATAAAGACCTCCTCTTCCTGAATCAGCGATTCATCATCAATATCAATATACCCACCCGGCTCTATTGTGGTTCTGCGATCTTCACCATACCGATTCCGAACCTGATTCAGCTCGTCCTTGATAACCTGCATCATCAACACTTCTTCAGCCAGAATACGATTGTAGTAATCAATTTTTTCGCAAAGGTCATCGTATTCTTTTTCCAACCGCTCCTGCTCCAGCCCGGTTAACCGACCCAGCCGCATATCAACAATATGCTGGGCCTGGCGATCACTGAAGCCAAAACCTTCACTTAGCCTTGTTTTGGCTTCATCCTCGGTTCTGGATGAACGAATCGTGGCGATGACTTCATCAATGTGCAGAATTGCCAGCCGCAGGCCCTCGACAATATGTCTGCGTGCCTCGGCCCTTTCCAGTTCGAACTGGGTTCTGCGGCGGACAACATCTTTTTGATGGCTGATATAATGTTGCAGCGCTTCCAGCAGGTTGACGATTTTGGGCTCGAAACGGCCCTGATCGTCCGGAACCAGGGCCAGCATATTGGCGTTGAAATTGTCCTGCATCTGCGAGTTTTTGTAAAGCTGATTCAGTACAACCTCGGCGTTGGCATCTCTTTTGAGCTCAATGACAATACGGACAGGTTCGTTGCGATCCGACTCATCGCGGATGTCCGAAATGCCATCGACCTTTTTATCCTTAACCAACTCCGCCATCCGTTCGATCAAGCGTGCCTTGTTAACCATATACGGCAGGTCATGCACGACGATGCGTTGCCGGTTGTTGCGCATCGGCTCGATATCGGCATTGGCACGAACAACGATCCGACCTTTGCCGGTCCGATAAGCACTGCGAATGCCCGCCTGGCCGATGATGGTCGCAGCCGTTGGAAAGTCAGGGCCCTTGATCACGGTCATCAACTGATCGACCGTCGCTTTGGGATTGTCGATCAACATGCAGATGCCATCGATGACTTCGCACAGATTGTGTGGCGGAATATTGGTTGCCATACCGACAGCAATGCCGGTTGAGCCGTTGACCAACAGACAGGGGAAACGGGCCGGCAGCACAACCGGCTCCATTTCATGCTCATCGAAGTTCGGCTTGAAATCCACCGTATTTTTATTAATATCGCTCATCATCTCCAGTGAGATTTTGGAGAGTCTGGCTTCGGTATAACGATAAGCGGCTGCCGGGTCACCGTCACGGGAACCAAAATTGCCGTGTCCGTCAACCAGAATATGGCGCATGGAAAAATCCTGGGCCATACGAACCAGGGAATCATACACAGCCGCATCGCCATGAGGATGAAAGCGACCCAAAACGTCACCGACGGTTGTGGCGCATTTTCGGTAGGGTTTATCCGGTGTAAAGCCTTGTGTAAACATGGAATAAAGAATACGCCGATGAACCGGTTTTAAACCGTCACGAACGTCCGGCAACGCTCGATCGGTGATCACACTCATCGCATAATCGATGAATGATTTTTTCATTTCTTCTTCGAGATCGATGGGAATAATGGTGTTGTTCGGATTGCGGAATGCAGCATCAACAGCTTCTTCCTTCAGTACTTGCAGGTCTCTTTTATCGAGTCCGTCCAAGCTCTGATCATCTTTGTCCATCGGCTCAGTCATCCCAGTTGTTCCTCCCGTCATGTCCTGTGTTTATATCCTTATTATTATATCACAATTACCGAAATGATCCCGACCTTTCGGCCCCGGAAATTTATCCTTCCGGCTGCAAAATCAAGAGCCGACCGGAGTCGGCTCTTGACAGAGAATCTGATATCGACAGATTTGGGAGAAGATCGGATCAGCCGGCAAGTTTGGCTTGCAGAGCGTCGTAGACCTTCCTTGCTTCGGTATGGCCATCAGCGATCAGCTGATCAATATAGGCTTCCCGTTGTGCGGCAAAAGCATCCGCCCAGACCTTGATTTCGGCATCGGTCAGGCGCGTAACGGTGCCGCCTTTTTCTCCGATAAGCTTAATGTTCCTTTCGTTGGCATCCCGGTCCCAACCGCCCTGACCGTGGCTAAGATTTTTGGCCTCGTCATTAAAGAGCTTCTGCAGGTCGGCCGGCAGCTGCGACCAAACTTTTTCTGAAATGGCCATGACCATCGGAGCCGTAGCCGTACCGGAATCACCGAACACGGTAG
>JAAYPL010000103.1 GCA_012519875.1 Clostridiaceae bacterium
CATCAGGCGAAAATGGTTTTTTCAGATCAACCTTTGATTGGCTCCCAAATAAAATAATCAGCCAGATCTGAAACCGTAACCTCAGACAGATCGTCGGCAGAGAAATCCGCCTGCGGTGAATTGGCGGCCGATCCCACAGCAGCAACCCGCATACCGGCCGCCCGGGCGGCAGCAACACCAGACAGGGCATCTTCCACAACCAGGCAGCGAGCCGGTTCAACGACCAGCTTTTGCGCGGCCAGCAGAAAAACTTCCGGATCCGGTTTGCTGTTAACAATCTCATTCCCATCCGCCACCGCGTCAAAGGCGCGGGCTAAACCGATTTTCCCCATAATCACAGGCGTATTGCGGCTGGACGAACCGACAGCAATCCGGACACCTTCCTGTCTCAGGCCATCCAGCAACCCCATAACACCCGGCAGGATATTGGCCGGCGACAGGCTTTCAAGCAATTGCCGATAATAATTGTTTTTGCGTCCGGCCATTTCCTGTTTCTCATCGGCGGTATAAGAGCGGCCGGCTTTCTCAAGGATGATCTCCAGACTTTCCATCCGGCTGACACCGCGGAGTCTTTCATTAATCGACCGGTCAAAAGGAATGCCTTCCTCATCCGCCATTCGCTTCCACCCCAGATAATGAAACTCATCGGTTGAGACAATCACGCCGTCCAGATCAAAAATCACAGCTGCTATTCTCATTACGGGTCTCCTTTGCAATCTCTTGATGTCGTTTTATTATTCCCGACAAATCCGGTTTGGTCAATTCGCATTTTCTTAAAATATTTAAAGAAACCGGCTTGTCGCCGGTTGAGTATCGCAGAAAACATGCGTGATCGCCGCCGCAATATTACTGTCGTTTTTTGATTTCGACATCCAAGCGGGTATTCATATGCTCGCGGTTGTTCAGATCAATGGTATATCCCAAGTGGATCGAACCACCGGATTCCGTAATGGCTGATTGAACCAGGCTGGTGTAGATTTCGACATCCAAATCCCCATATGGTGTTTCCATCCGTGTAATGTGGCGGTCGCCGGCCTTAAATGTCAGACGCATATCATGGCTTCCGGTTCGGATCAAAGAGACCGTTCCGTCGTCGGCAACACGCATCGTGGTCAGTGTCCCTTCCATACCGGTCGCCTGACTTTCGTGGTAAACGATGTACCAGGCTAATTCCTCTCGAAAAAGACGGCCTTCGGTTGTCAGCCTGACGGCTTGTGGTTGATCGTCCTGGCTCCATTGTTGTCCTTCAATGGTTAAGAGCACATTGGGTTCCATGCAGGCTTTCCTTTCAACAATCAGTACAATTCTATATTAACACGTTTGACATCATCAATGGACTTTTTTAGAAAAGCACTGCCCATTTCCTGAAATTGATCGGTGCTGTCGCTGGTGTAAAAACCATGCCGCGGCGCATGTTCCCCTGGATTGATTAAGTCATGCTCGGTCAACACCGCGCGAATCCGTTCGGCAACGCGGCGACCTGCATCAATCAGACGGATGGCCGGTCCGGTTACCGATGAGATGGCTCCTATCAGCAACGGGTAGTGTGTGCAACCCAGCAGTAAGGTATCGATTTCGTCTTCGACCAGCGGAGTCAGATATTCGGTAGCCACAGCTCTGGCAATGCTGTTGTCCCACCAGCCTTCCTCCGCCAAGCTGACAAACATCGGGCATGCCCGCTGGAAGATCGCGATGTTAGGGCCGGCAATCTGTTGGATGGCCCGAATATACACCTCGCTGGTTATTGTGTTGCGAGTACCGATCACGCCGATGCGCCGGTTGCTCGTGGCTTGAACTGCGGCCTCGGCACCGGGGGTGACGACTTCGACAACCGGAACACCGGCAATATCCCGCACAATATCCGCAGCACAAGCGCTGACCGTATTGCAGGCAATGACAATCAGCTTGACCTGTTGTTCTTGCAAAAAACGCACAATTTGGCGGGTATAGCGGACAATAGTTTCCGGTGATTTGCTGCCATAGGGGGTGCGACCGGAATCCCCAAAGTACACCGTGTTTTCCCCGGGCATCTCTTTGTTGATTTCCTTTAATACGGTCAGACCGCCCAGACCGGAATCAAAGATGCCGATCGGGCGCTTTGCGGCGCACATCAGACCAACTCCTGCCGGGAATTATCCCGATGCTCATCCAAAGCCAGCCGACATAATTTTTTCAGCAGCCGATCCAACGGAAGACCACTTGCCGCAAAGGCCTGCGGATAAATGCTGATCGGAGTAAATCCCGGCAATGTGTTGATTTCATTGATCAGCAAGCGTTGATCCTGACGATCCAGAAAAAAGTCAACTCTGGCCAATCCGGCACAGCCGAGCGCTTTATAAGCTTTGAGCGCCAGGCGGCGAACGCGTGCCGCCATCGCCGGTTCGATCCGGGCCGGGATCGTTACGGTTGCGCCATCGTCCATAAAGTACTTGGCTTGGTAATCGTAATACTCAACCTGGCTGCCGATTGATACCTCGCCGGCAACAGACGTCCGTGGCCGGTCATTGCCGATAACCGCCACCTCGATTTCTCGAGCCTGAACAAACTCCTCGATCAGGACGATCCGATCAAATCGACTGACTTCCAGAAGACCGGCAATCAACGCGCGACGATCGGCAGCCCTACAGGTGCCGATTGACGACCCCCCGTTATTGGGCTTGAGAAAACACGGATAACCGATGGACTGGGCGACACGGTCGGCAACAACTTCGACATCGCGATGAATTTCGTCGCGTGTAGCAAACGTATACCGGCATTGAGGAATCCCCGCCTGATTGAAAACCAGCTTGGCATGCAGCTTGTTCATCCCGGCAGCCGACGCCAGAATGCCGCTGCCTACATAAGGAATTCCGGTCAGCTGCAGCATACCCTGCAATGCGCCGTCCTCACAGTTGATCCCGTGTACCGCAGGGAAAATACAATCCGGCGTGCACCCGCAAAGCCACTCGACAAGCATCCGCGGCGAACGGACCGGCACGAAGGCAGTACCGTCGGCCGCGGCCCGGCGGGCTTGATCCAGCCAACAATCGTTTAGAATATCTTCATCCGGACCGTCAAAACGGTACCATTCACCGGAGGGCGCGATACCCACCCGGATCACATGAAAACCGGCCTGGCGCAGGCCGCCAATGATGTTATACGCCGAGCGCAGGGAGATCAAATACTCGGTGGAGACGCCGCCAAATAAAACCATGATTTTTTTAGCCATAAGCAAAGGATACCTTCCCTTGAAAAAACTTGGCAACAAATATGTCATCAGTTTATCCCATTGTCTCGAATCTGGTCAATAGATCAAAAATATGCATCCCGGACCGATAACATGATGGTCAAACAGATGGATTTCGGTTATGCTGATTTGAGAGAAAAAGATCGCTTTAGACCTTGAGTTGGAGGCTTCCATGCAGGAATTCGTCGTTGATGCAGGATCCGACGGAAAAAGTCTGGTTCGTGTTGTTCTTGCCCGCTATCCGCACCTGAAGGTGGGGCAGGTGCACAAATCACTACGCAAAAAAGACATCCGGGTAAACGGCGTGCGCTGCAAAACAGACCAACCGGTTTTTAGCGGCGATCGAGTAGCCGTCTACCTATCGGATGATGTCCTTGCCGGATCAGTCGACGAGGGTGCCGGCCGGGATGTCGCGTCATCTCCATATCAAATCATCTACACGGACTCGAAGTTGTTGGTGGTCAATAAAAATACGGGCGTAACCGTCCATCAAGCCGGCGGCCGGCGCAAGCAAGGACCGTTTCTTATCGATCTTCTGCGGCATGATCTGGAGGACCAGCAGCTTGAGCTTTGTCATCGCCTTGACCGGCAGACCGGGGGACTTCTCCTTGTCGCCCGACAGGCAATCATCAGTCAGGCTGTCCGGGAGCTCATACGCCAAGGTCTGCTGTTGCGGCGCTACCGCTGTTTGGTACGCGGAACACCCATCGCCGGAAAAACGGTTCGTTCCGCTGATGGTGAACTTTTTCAGGAGTTGACGGCCTGGCTGGAAAAAGATCCTTCCCGCAGCCATGTTTATATTCATGATGAAAAACAAGACGGCGACCTTCCGATCATCACCCGTTACCGCATCCTGCGCACCTTTCCGGCGAGTAATCCCGCGCAAGAGGAGATCACCGAACTGGAGGTGGAGTTGGTGACCGGTCGAACCCACCAGATCCGCGCCCATCTCGCCCACCTGGGGCATCCCCTGCCGGGCGATAGCAAATACGGTCGCAACCGTTATAATCGCCTTTTTCAGGGCAAGGAGGGACCTCTCAAAGGGCAACAGCTCTTTGCTACCCAATTGGTTTTTTTACCCACCATGAAAGGCCCGCTGGCCTATCTGGCCGGGCGGACCTTTGACATTAAACCGAATTATGATTGGACCGGCGCCGATCAGTAGGCTTTTCCCCAGACAACCAGCTCCTTCGCCGGCTTTCCACAGCAAATGCACTGATCCGCCACTCGTTCGGTACGATCGATGATGCAGCGCGATGTCGCGGTGGTCTGTTCCTTGATGGAAAGCTCGCAGGCCGGATCCCCGCACCAGCCGGCCCGTACAAAGCCCGGTTTCTCGGCGATCAGACGACTGAACGTCTCCCGGTCGGCGGCATCGTAAATGCGTTCCTGCAGGCTTTTTTCGGCCTTGGCCAGCATGCTTTCATGGATTTGATCCAAAAGATTTTGGACCTGATCCGCCAGATTGTCCAGTTCGAGAATTGTTTTTTCA
>JAAYPL010000104.1 GCA_012519875.1 Clostridiaceae bacterium
CGGTTTACCGACCGGCCGATATCTGTTAGAATAGCATAAGATTGATAATCAAGGGGTGTTGTATGGACTTTCTGGAAGGGTTCTTGATGGGTCCTGTCTGGAGTGATACCGAATACGAAACACGAAGGCACACGGGTTTTTACTGGTTTATCGGCTGGTTGTTCTTGACGTTTTTTGCTTATTCCGTGGTCTATCCTGAGCGCTTGCCGACCTGGCTGGGGATGCCCCGTTATGTTCCTTTTGTCGGTTTCTTTCTTGTAGCGCTGGTCACGCCCCTGATCTGCCGGTATTACTACCGGACGAATATTTTCGTTAAATTGTTGATTCTGATCTTATTGGCCGCAAAGTATGCCCTTGGCTTTGTCGCTTTTTTTCAATTCTGGCGGGAGCGGATCTCCATCGACCTGTCCACGGCCCCGGCGGATATTTTAGAATACATCAACAAAACCATTGCCGCATCGACCGAATATTTTTCCGGATTGGGTAAGGGCCCGGGGATGTTGGTTGGGATTGTGGCCGGCGGCCTCCTGATTGTCGTGGTTTTTGCCGGGGGACTCCTGCTGGCGACAATCGCCCCGGCGATCTTTCTGGCTGTGATGAAACTGATTCAACGCGGGATCGATGAACTGGCGAGCGAAACGGTCCTGCGTCATCTCGACTGATTGGACACATTGTTTCACAATTGGCTCAAAATATTTCGTTTTCCTGTGCCTTCTTAATCAAAAGCTCCGGATATAATAGGAATGAAGGTAATTTTTGAGAAAGCGGGGATTTACATGGAACCCTATGATCCTTATCACTATACACCAGATCAACCGGCGGAAAACGGCCGTTCGTATGTTTATCCACATCCACCGACCGAGCCTGCGCATCCACCGAACAAAAAACCCGGACGCGTCATCGGCCTGATCGCTGTTTTTCTGGCCGTTGCTGTTCTTTTTACGGCTCTGGGGGGCGGCCTGGCTTGGCGGTATTATTCAAATGCCCGGCCTTCGACTCCTGAAAGCCAGGATCTGCGACCGGTGCCGACCGAACCGTCCGTAACCGTCGATCAAGGTCAAGGAATCGACGCGGGGGTTCACGACAAACACTGGAGCTTGGAGGAGGCCGCCAAACGGCGTGACCGAAACAGGGAGGCTCTGTCGATAACCGAGATCGCCAAGTTGGGCAAACCGGCCGTTGTGGCGATCAACACCACGATCTCGGCAACCGACATGTTCGGTCGGACCAGCGACTATCCGGCCGCCGGCTCGGGCTTCATCATCACAGATGACGGCTATGTGGTGACCAACAATCATGTTATTGAAGGTGCCAATACCATTACCGTTGTTATGGAGAACGGTAACATCTACTCGGCGGTTCTGCTGGGGGGTGACAGCCGGACGGATCTGGCCGTGTTAAAAATCGACGACAATGATCTGCCCACGGTCACGCTGGGCGATTCCGGCGAACTCCAGGTCGGCGAACTGGCGGTTGCCATCGGCAACCCGTTGGGCGAATTAAGCGGTACCGTGACCGCCGGTATTATCAGCGCCTTGAACCGCACGATCACCCTTGACAACCAACAGATGAATCTATTGCAGACCGATGCCGCTATCAATCCGGGGAACTCCGGTGGTGCGCTATTTAATTCCTTCGGTGAAGTCATCGGGATCAACACGGCTAAAAACATCCAAACCGGCATTGAAGGGCTGGGATTTGCCATACCGATCAATGATGCCAAGCCGGTCGTGGAAAGTCTGATTAATTTTGGTTATGTACGCGGCCGCACAAAAATCGGTATTCAGATCAATGATATCTCCGCCGAGATGGCCGAATACTACGATCTGGTCGAAGGCGTGTTCGTCGCGGCGGTTGAGCCCGGCTCACCGGCCGATAAAGCCGGTTTGCGCAATGAGGACATTATCATCGCCGCCAATGGCGAAGAGGCCAGAAGCGCCGCGGATTTGCTCCGGATTAAAGAAAAGCTGGGCCCCGGCGATAAGATGACGCTGACTGTTGTGCGTAATGATCGTAAGATCAGGGTGACTATTATTCTGGAGGAAGATAAACCCAGCGATATCCCCGGTCGCCGCCGCAATTAATTCGTCACGGCCAATTAATTTCCCCCCGTCGCGGCAAAGGCCGGTGCGGGGGGATGTTTTGGTTTGTTTATGGTAAAATAGACAAGGTCTCATACAGACAATCAACTGCACCGGAGGAAACAATATGACAGGACGGCACTGGCTGCGCAGAGATGTACTCATGCCCATTGTATATCTGATCCTGTTTGGCGCCGTGCTCTATTGGCTTTACCGTTTCCTGAACCGGCAATCCGTGCTTGATGTTGATTTCGTACAAACCGCTCTGATCATTCTGGGCGTTATCTATGCTCTGTTGATCTTGATTACAATCCGCCATGTCCTGTCGACTTATGATCTCGAACGCTACGATCCCGGAAATCCCGAAAGTCTGAAACGATTGATGAAAAGGCGACGCTTTCGCCTTGCGCGTGTTCCGGTCCGCGAAGATCGGCTTTTGGTTGCCATTGAACAGGCGCTCTTGAACAGCAAATATCAAATTGAGACCGCCAGCCTGGAAATCGGCCGGGTTTATCGGCGCAGGCTGCCGTTTGCCGGAATCCTGAATCGCCGGGCGTGTGAGAGAGTTATCTTGCTTCAACATGAACCTTTGAATGTGTTGATTGTCGATCAACTGATTAAGGATTGCATCCGTCATATTCGTTCCCGTGTGGATTGTCCGTCGAAGCGCAATGTTTTAATTCTGCTCACACGGATGACCGAGACGCAGGATGCCGCTTCGGCGGCTGCCGGTATCGTCAACTTTCTTGGCAGATTCAAAGGCGGAACACTATGTCCCATTCTTCTGGCAACCCGTCAATACCGTCTGTTCTATCCGGTTGATCGGACCCTGCTGCCCAGAACCCATCGGCTCTTTCAAAATATCATGCTTATTCGTTTGAGGAAGTTGTTCCGCAATCATCAAACATATCAAACTGAAAATACGAGGTGAACATTCATGAAGGTATTAATTGTTGGCGGTGTCGCTGGAGGTGCCTCAGCAGCGGCCAGATTACGTCGACTGGATGAGGCGGCCGAGATCATTCTTTTTGAAAAAGGCGAATACATATCCTACGCGAACTGTGGCTTGCCATACTATATCGGCAATGTCATCCAAAAACGAGAAA
>JAAYPL010000009.1 GCA_012519875.1 Clostridiaceae bacterium
ATTTCTCTGTACAATGTTCGTGTCCCACAACTTCTCTCCTTTACGTGTGGTTTGGTCACTTACATTGTATTAGAGATGGTTTTGTGGGACATCTCTTTTTGCGTCACTTCAGTTTACATTTCGCCGTCTTCAAAATCTACTGTATTTCGGGGCTGTGTCCTATTTTCAGCCGTCCCGCTTTGCTTGCATTGCCATTTCAACGGCGTTGGTGTTTCGGCTTTTTTCCAACGCCGAATAATATCAATGAGCACCAAAAGGATTAGAGCAGACGTGATTGCCGCTGTCCAGTAAAGTCCGGATCGATCGGCGGGAAACACGAACCTGTGGCTGTTTTGGGGTGTTGTTCTTGGCCAGGGAACCGACAGGGGACGGATCATATTTTGCGGATCGGGCCGCCAGTTGTTCTGCCCGGCGTCAATTTGATAAATGGATTCAGTCGGTTGTCCGAAAAAATCAATCGGCCGGGCATCAGATTCGCTGTTTTGTGGCAACACATAGCTGACCAGGCGGCTTAAGGTACGATGATCCGCTGTTGACGACTCATCATCATAGGCCATAACAGTAATTTCATAGGCCACAGCCGGATCCGCATCTTCTATGGTCAAGTATGTCCAGGAGTCGTTTTGATAAGTGGCGACCTGATTCTCCGAAGTACGCAATTGCACACGATAACCCACAACCTCCCGGTTGTCCTGAGCCGAAGGCCAACGAATGGTCAGGTTTTGTGCGTTCCAGGTCAGCGATAGACCGGCGCCATCGACCCAAGCCGGCCGGATGGCATCGGGAATCAAAACCGGAGTCAGCCTGTTGCGATCCAGTATCGACAGATTACCCAGCTGGCCACGATCGCCGCGGCCGGCCGCACCTAATTGGCCGGTGCTGCTGAGCAACAGCAAGTGACCGCCTCCTATGGCCAGAGCATCAAAAGGCAGGTAATCATCGCCGTACCAACCATCCAGCAACTGCGCCACCGCAGTCGGACGATTTTGGCTCGTGGCTGCCCCCAGGGCCAACTGTCCGTTGGAATTGCTGCCCCAAACCAACAGGATCTGACGATTATTTTCCATCAACCCTTGTTCGTTGACCGCCGGGACCAAGGCGGCGGTTTGTGCGTAACCGGCTGTCAGATCGATGACCCGATCGTTTTGTGGATTGTCGTCGCCGGTCAGATCTGCCCGGATCGGTATATTCCGGGATGCATCGGCAGTCAGACCGGACGCCAATCCGAGCTGCCCCAGTGAATCATCTCCCCAAACCATCACGGTATCCCGGTCAGGAAGGCGGATGACAGCCAGATTGTGCTGATAGCCGGCAACAATCCGGCTGACCGATTCCAGCCCCGGAACAACGGCCGGTTTGGCCTGGGGCTGGTTGGTTCCGTCGCCAAGCTGACCTTTGCTATTATCCCCCCAAGCATAAACCTGACCGTTGCGGTTGAGATACATGGAGTGTTGTCCGCCGGCAGCGATGGCAACGGCGGTGCTGCTCACGATCATTTTTGGGGTGAGGCAGCGGCTGCCGAGAACGGTGCCGCTGCTGTTGAGTATCTGCTCGTCCTGGACCTGTCCGACCTGCTTCTTGGTATTGTCGCCCCAGCCCCAAACATTGCCGTTAACGTCCAAAGCCAGTGAGTGCATAAAGCCGGCCGCAATGGCCTTGATTCGCGGCAGACCCTGAATTTGAATCGGGGTAAACGCGTTGGTTGTTTCGCCATTGCCGAGCTGACCGTAGGCGTTACGGCCGAATGACCATACGGATCCATCTTCGAGCAGGACCAGCGAATGATAACCCCCCAAGCTGACCTCAACGGCCCCGCAAGGTAAATCGAGCCATTGCGGACAGTCATAGTAATCATCACCGGTCAAACCCAGCTGACCATAAGTATTGTCGCCCCAAACATAGAGCTTTTGGTCATAATTGATCAGGGCGCTGTGCAGCAGTCCGGCTGATAAACGGGCCGCGACTTTGTTCGGCGACAAGCGTGCCTGAGCGATCGGCATTTGGGCGGCCGCTAAATGATCCGAAGCGACAAAAAAAGTAAAGAAAGCCAGTAAAAAAACCAGCGTGAGATGAAGAAGCCGATTGGCTCTGGGGGTTGAACCGAGCATGGGGAAGCCTTCCTCGCCGGGTGAAATCAGGTGTTTGCCCCGGCATTATCCGGATGTTATGATTGTATCAAGAGTCTGTGCAAATTGGTTCCCATATCATACACCAGAGCAGGATGGGTTGGCAAATTTGGGCACGGGCATTTGTGGCGATGGAGACCGGGCGTCAAGAGGAATGAGTGGCCGTGCTGTTGGATTACGAAAAAATACCGGACGCGGTTCGGACGGTTATCAACAAAATAGATCGGGCAGGCTACGAAGCTTGGCTGGTCGGCGGTTGTGTCCGGGATCTTTGTCTGGGTCTGATTCCCAAAGACTTTGATTTGGCAACCAACGCTCGACCCGAGCAAATTCAAAATCTTTTCGTCCGTCATTTTTTGACCGGTGCGCGGCATGGAACGGTAACGGTTCTTTGGCAAGGCATGTCGTTTGAAATAACCACTTTTCGATCCGAAAGCTCCTATTCCGACGCCCGCCGCCCGGATCAGGTCATTTTTCGCAATACCATCGCAGAAGATTTGGCAAGGCGTGATTTTACGATAAATAGTTTGGCTTGGCGTCCGGATTGCGGCCTGCTCGATCTTTATGACGGATTGTCCGACCTGCAGCAAGGTGTGCTGCGAACGGTTGGTGACCCTCAAGCCCGGTTTGGGGAGGATCTTCTGCGCCTGTTGCGTGCGGTTCGCTTTGCGGTGAATTACAATCTGGCTCCGGTTCCGGCTTTGGTTCAAGCCGCAGCCGAACATGCCCGAAGTCTTGGCCAGCTCAGTCGGGAAAGGATGATCGCGGAGATGATTACGATCCTCTGCGCTCCCCATGTTCATCAACTGAAATCATTTGCCGGCAGCGGCATTATGGCCGAAACAGCCCGCCTTTTCTTCGCTGTCCGGACCGATGATCGGTTGCTTTGCCATAACTTAAGCCGACTTGTTCAGCCGGATCTTCCTGAATCTCTGCGCCTGCCCCTTTTCTATCTCTGCTCGGTGGCCCCCGACCTCCAGGTGGCCAGCCTGCGTCATGCTCTGGGGCGGATTTTCGTCGGTTCATCCGGCAAGGCCGTACAGGACTTGTTCATGCGTGAAGCCCGATTACCGCGCCGCCTCGCCCGGGATGCCCAGGCCATTTTGTATCTTTACTATCTCCGGCTGTTGATCCCGCCGGATCGACCGTTATCCGTGGTTAGCCAATGTCGCTTGTTCCGTTTGCTGGCACGGCACGGGGGTCTGAAAAGAAATGAACTGCATGCGCCGGTCGAGATGACCGCCCGACTTTTGAAACTAAGCCTTGGCGCGGTTTTTTCGGAACCGGCCTTAAGTCTTGAAGTCTGCCGGGCGGTGCCATTAACTTTGGAAGAACTGGCATTGAACGGTCATCAGTTACAAATAGCCGGCCTGCCTTCCGGGCCGGCTCTGGGCAATATTCTTCAACGACTCTTGTCCCGGACGATTCAGGAACCCCGTTTAAACCAGCCGGCTGATCTGATGGCAATTGCCTTGTTCTGGCTGTCATCGACAGATCAGCCGCGCCGCGCAAGAAATGAAACCAAGCTGTCATAATTGTCGTTATTCAAGTGTGATATAATAACTCGTGAGATTTTAATCAATAACCAAGTCAGGATCCGCCGGGGCAAGATGCTGGTTTGGTAACAGGAGGTCGATTTATGGCAAAGTTACCTCGTGCCGACCGGACACGCATTGCGGCAACTGTCACGGCCCGGTATTACCCTTCGTCCGGGGCTACCGATGGTTTCTATCTCGATGGCCGCTTGTCCGGCCGGCGGGAACATCGGGCAGCGGATATTACACTGGATCGCGAAGCCAGAGGTTTTTTCTATTCGGTTTACGCTCATCTCGGCGGCAGCGGTTCCGGCGACGCCGAACAAAACAAAATCCGCCAATCTTTTGAAAAAATATATAACGATGTCCATCATTCCTCCCGCAACATTGACGATGAAATCAGTGAGCTGGCCGATTGTGCCATGTCGGTTACCGGTCGGATTTCATTGCAGCACGATGGTGTCCGCCAGCCTTATTTTGCCGGCATTATAGTTAAAAACGCCGAATTGGCCGCGGTCACGATGGGCAGCGGCTGTGCCTACCTTTATCGTGGCGATGTGCTTTATCCGCTGACAGCCGACGACTATCCGATCGAAGCCATCGACGGCAACGGCAAACCGGTCCAAGGCATTGATGTCTACTGTGCCGGTGTGACCGGCCCTATCCGGTACTCCAATATTGCCCAGCTTCAACTTGACGATTGCCTGATTGCCTGCAACAAGGAAGTAATGGACGCGCTGGGCCAACAGGATGTCCTGCGCCTCCTTTACGAAGCCGAGGATCAGGCCGATGCCGCCGGCTTGATCATTACCGCCGCCGCGGCGAAGTTGCCCGGTGTGCCGATGCAGTTTATGATCGGTTTTGTCGAAAGCATTTCGACCGCCGACCGGACCGGTCGATTCGGCACCGGCCGCTTTTTAACCGACAAGGGTTCCTCCGGCCCCTTGGGCGGTATTTTGACCGGTCGCAGTGTCGATCGGGCAGCAACGGAATCGCCAATAAGCGAAACACAGTATCAAACGCCGCCGGTTCTTGACGATGACAACGGTGAGGTGGAGTTTGTTCCACCGACGGTGGATCGCAGTTACCTGGAACCGCCGGGCCCGATGGATCCGCTGTCTTTAGACGATTCCGAAGAAGCCTTCCTGGACTACGATGACGATTTTGAACGTCGCGGACGCGGCCGGCGCGTTGCCTTTTATCTGGTCATCGCGGCGGTTTGCATTGCCTGTATCTTTGCTATTTACAGCATGTTGAAAGGCAGTGACAGGCCGACCCCGCCCGTGCAATCATCCACCTCAACGACCACCGAATCAACAGCTCCGACCGATCCGAAGCCTTCGCCGGGAGAAAGTACCGAACCTACAGAACCCACGACCGATGTGTCCTCCACGACCACGACCGCCCCGCCTGCCGGGGGACAGACCTACACCGTTAAAGCCGGAGATGCGCTGTGGAGCATCTGCAACAAATTCTATGGTACGGCCAGTGACGAGCTTGTTCAACTGATTCGCGATGCCAACAATATTACCGGCGATACGATTAAGGCCGGAGACGTGCTTAAAATCCCGCCCAAGCCGTAGCATGTATAGTTGACGACTGTAAAGAGAACGTCCGTCGGTGCTCAACCGGCGGACGTTCTTGCTTCTGTCGTTTTATCCGTAAACTTATGTTGATCAGTCGACCTTGATGACCATCAGTCGGTCTTTTTGAAAAACGATGGATCCGGACTGCATCAGCAGTTCTTCCTGAACCAGACAGGTTTGGGCCCCGTCTTCATCTTCTTGGCTGTATTCGCTTCGTTCAAGGTCCCCTAAAACAATATATTCAATTTGGTATTTTTCCAGGAGGCTTTGTCGCTGGACCTGATCCGAAGTCGTATAGATTTGCCGGACATCCTGCTGGCGTGGCCAGACCACCTGACTGTAGGCTTCGGGGGTCGACTTGCTTGTTCGCCAGAGCCACTGGTGTGTCTCCCATCCCATTACGGTTGGCAGTCCGGTGAAAGCCGATATTCGGCCGAAATCGGTGTAGCTTTTCCCGGCGGCCTCCAAAATAACCGGTTGTCCTGTTACATGCCCATTGAACCATTGGATGGCCGCATAGTCGGCGGCCAGCTCCTCCGGTTGATCACCGGCAATTTCCGGACTGTTTTTGACCGCCATTTGTTTCAGGCCGTCCAGTCCGGCATATCGACTCAATTTAAAAGATACAAGCCATTGCCGGGTGGCCGGAACCGGATACCAGGCCGGTGCCAACAAACCGATGAGCAGGAAAAACAAAACCACGTTAACCGGCCATTTGCGTTTCGCAGCGGCTTTCCGCAAGGATATGCTGAGCGTAGCGGCTCGCCCCAAAGCATAAGCCCAAGCCAGCGATAGAAGTATAAAAGCCTGGTAGGTAAATTTGAACATGGTGTTGGCTCTTTTGAATTCGCCGCTGTAAATATCAACGACATAAACCAGCTCAGGCAAGATGATCAGGGCGATGCCGGCAAATCCCAGGGCAACCGCCAGCCAATCGGCGAGAGAAAGCTCTTGTTTGATGATTTTTTTTACCATGAACATTAAGGCGAACAGCAGAATGACTGAAAACACATGGGGTCCCCAGAGCACAAGCAATTGCCAGAAAGGAGTCTGGGCAACGGTCTGTGCGATTCGTTTGGAAATGGGATCAAAGGAGATGTTAAAAGGCAAGGTCAGCAAATGGGCAAGAAAAAATATCCAGCTCATCTGTGCGCCGGTTAATGTCAGGGCATCTCCGGCTATCAGTGTCATGTAATGACCGGCGGCCAGAGAAGCAGCGTAGAAAATCAGTGCGATCAGCGGGTTTTCCACAGCCAGAAACGGCAACAGAATCAAGACGCATTGCAACACAAAAAAGACAATTCCCGACGGCCTGATACCGCCGTAGCCTTTCAGGTTGAGAATGAGCAAAACCAGAGCCGTAACCGCAAAATAGACAGCAAAATCCCAAAAATTACCCATCATCGAAATGGACAGCAGCATGATGATGACCAGCAGCGGCCCGTTCGATGCCGTTGTTCGAAAACGGTGAACAGCCTGGCGCAATTCCATCCGATGCCAAACTTTGTCGGTGCTGTCCGCAAGGTTGATCTGCGATCGTCGGCACTCACGGGCCGATCTGAGCAGATGGTCATGACTCAACAAACGAACCAACAGGGCGATCAGCAGCAGAACAAAGGCCAGATTGATTACATGAGCATGCAGATCAGCGACCAGGAAAGAGTAATAAGGAAACTCATGAATGGTTTTGTCTGCCGTGTTCGGGTTGTATCCGATAAACCGGGTGGAATCGGCGAACCAAAAGGGATTCCCGACATAACCTCCGAAGAAGCCGGAATCATTAAGTTTTTTCGCCCATCCGTGCAAGGGGCTGTCCGGATCGTAGAGAAAACTGTGACCATTACCGGCGAAGGAGGTCAGGAATGCACCCAGCACACCGCCGGCCGCAGGCATGAAGGCGGGAACAGACGGCGAATTACGCCGGAGCAATCCGATCATCTGGCTGACCGCTGCATAGGCCAGAGTGAAGGTCAAGGCAAAAGTTGTGGCCATACCCAGGTTATAGGAGATTTCCGGTCGGATTCGGGCCAGCTTGGCTAAAAATGTATAAACGTATTGACCGAAATAGTAATAGTTAATTTTTTCACCGGACAGCCACATGTCCAAGGCCGGCAAATAATCGGTTCGCCAAAGGGTATTCATGAAGCCGACATCCATAAATTTTTCCAGACCGTCGATTTCCGGTTTCAAACCTCGGGCAAAGGTCCAGAACAACAGGGCCGCCGCGAAGAGCAGCTCACCGAAAGCCACACGTCGCCAACGACCATCGCTATCAGGATCGGCGGTGATTTGTTTCCAGCCGCCCTTGACCGACCAGGCTGCCGCGCCGATCGCGAAAAGGCAAAGAAGGATTGCCCAGCGATGGAAAGGCAAAATCTTCAGGTAGGAGAGCGTCCAAAGCAATAAAGAGGACAGACCCAGCCCCAACGGTTTGGCCAGCAGGTAACCCGCGTCACCGCCGGGGAAAAGCCTGGCGGCTATCGGCCAGGTCAGAAGACCGATGAATGCACATCCGAGCCACCAGATCAAAAAATAAAGGGCATCCGAACCCAGAATCCCAAAAGCCGCCGGGATGATCAGCAAGGGTAACAAAAGCCAAAGCTTATTGCTCATGGGGCACCTTCCGTTATGCAATCCCGTTTAATGGCGTCGGCTGCCTGCTGCCCCAGACGCACCGCATAGTTCATGCCACGGTCCTCAGGATAGATCTGGGCCATGCCGGCCAGCTTAAGAAAAGGAATCGTTGTGTCCATCGCCGGCATATGTTTCGAGTATTCGCGGCCGATGACCGGCTGAGCGTAACGAGTACGGCGCAGTCGCCAATCGAGAATATCGTCCGGGGTGAAATCCGGAAAAATCCGGTTTAACGCCTGAGTAAACAAGCGGAATATTTCACCGTCAGATTCGGTCCAAAGGGGACTGGCGGCATCCAGATAGCGCGAAAGATAGACCACGTGACCGCCATATCGTTCAGGTCCGGTTAAGTTGGTGTGCTCGACCACCACGACAAAGGGCAGATCATCGCAGACCGTGGTCCAGTAGTAAGGCGAAAGGCTTTTTCGCAGCCGGAGCACAACACACAGGTTGCCTTTGTAATGAAGGTCAAAAACCTGCTGTGCATAGGCTTTTGATAGATTTAGATCTCCGGCTATGTTGGCAAACTGGCGACCGGCGATCGTGGCGATAACACCGTCTGCTTGAAATTGAACCATGTTGCAGTCGCTGAGGATGCAACTGATGGTGAAACGCCGGTCCTCATCGGGTGCATGGAGGATGTCGGTTGCGGTATGACCGAGGTAAATCCGGCCGCCCATGGCCGAAATCCGATCGGCTAATTTTGTCGCCAAGGTGCCAAAACCACCCGTCATATAGCCAAGCTTCGACTGACCGCTGCTTTTTTCTCGCGAATGGCCGCGCAGTTTAAATTTGTTCCAGATCCAAACCGCCGAGACCTTTTCGGCGTCATCTTCAAACTTGGCAAAAAGAAGCGGCCGCCAAATTTTTTCATAGGCCTGCCTGCCGCCTTGCCTGCTCAGCCAATCAGCGGCGGTACAAGATTCAAGGGCCTGCCACTCGGTCAAGCCTGCGGCGCGCAGAACCGTAAGCCCGGTTTGAATACGCTGGGGGAATGGAATTTCTCTGAAGCGGATAAGATCAAACGGAGTCACGAAAGGGTACAGCCGTTCGCCGATGTAGAGGGCTTCCCGACTGTTGTACCAGGTAAGCTGATGATCAACACCTAATTCTTCAGCCAAATCGATCAGGAACCGGTCACTGGTGAAAATGTGGTGGTACAGATATTCAAGGGGTTCATTTCCCAGCTGGAAGGTGGCAGCCATACCTCCCAATTGCAGCGTTGATTCGAGAAGAATAACCGAAAAGCCCGACTGCAGCAGGCGGTATGCCGCGACAAGTCCTGTTATGCCGGCGCCGATGACGACAATTTGTTTTTTTGCGGTATTTTCCAAAAGGCCAGCCTCCGGATTCCTGCTCTGAAGCACGGTTGCTCCAATGTCCAACTCAGCAAATTTTACGGCATTCCATATAGTAACGCTTTTCCGCTGCCTCGCCCATGGAAAATGTTTTGCGCGGCAGGATGCCATCCCGGGCGATGGTGGCGATGAAGGATGATTTATCAATGGAAGGCAACAATAGGCCAAGATGTCCCTGCCGGGCCAGGCCCCGGACAACGTCTGTGCCGTGGATATAATCAATCCGGCAATTTTCCTTCAGCACCAGCTGATCCAAAAAATCCTGCAACGAACCGGCCGCCAAGTTGTTTTGCGGCTTCCGGACGGCAAAAGACCACACCTGCTCCTGCCAGAGCAGTGAAAAGCCATGCTCATCAGGTGAATGCATATCCGGCCGGCCTTGGCTGACAACCAGATCCTGGTCGGCGAAGAAATGCTTTGCCTGAGTGAGAAAGACAGTCGGATCAAGATCAAAGACCACCCGGTGGATGGGCTGGAAATCCAGACCGGTGTCATGGATGTTAATCAGTTCAACCAAGGCAAACCGAGCCGGATGATCGGCCGGAACCCAGTCGCGTATCCGCTGCCAGTGTGCTTTGGCTGTGGCCAGGGAGTGATTGCCATCACCAACCGCAAACAGCAGGCCGTACCGGCGAAGGGAATCCAGATTGGACAGGGCCAGAAGCCCTTGGCGAATGAACGGGGAATCCGCCGGAATCATCCAGCCGCGAATATGACCGCCCTCCAGCATCAGAGGAGTGTCGTAGACCGGTGAGAAGGCGGCCAGGGCATCAAACAAAGGTTCAATCACGGTTTTTCCGGGATCATCAATCAGGAGTTGCACGTGGGGGAGTTCCAACGGAGCCTCCCGCCGGATCTCCAGCCTCGGCGGAATACGGTCCAAAACCGTTCCTTCGGTGGCGCGGATCAGTTGCCGGTTCCCCGGTTCAAAGGCATACCGGTTCAGGTCAACGGCCAGCAAAAGGCCCTTGCGGCTGGTGTGGCGACAGGTTTTGCGATCGATAGCGATCCAGCCCGAGCCGACGCTGGTGAGGGTTCCGTCTGATAAATACCGCGACATGGCCTGATTAATCCCCCTGATCCTGTCTGCCACCGGCAAATCTCCAGGACAATCCAAAAACAGTTCCGGCAGAATCAGGCGATGCGTTGAAGGGGCTGGGCCGACGATGTCCGCGACCTTTTGCCAATATTCGGGTTGTGATGTGAACTGGTCGCAGGCCACGACCGCCCAGCGAAAAAGATCGGAGCCTTGACGCGGCAGATAGATTTCAGGGATGGCGACACCTATGCCTGCCGCCAACCGGCTGTTATCGGTGGCGGCTTGCTTGTTGAACAGATCGGACATCAGCGTGAAACCCCTTTCGGATTAGGCAGAAAACCGGCGGCCGTCCCGCCGGGCAACTGACTATGTGGCCTATTCTAACACATCCGCCGGGAAAGTTGAATTGCTCGTGGATTCGGTTTTGGCCCCGGATGATGATTCAATTGCCGAGGGGCTCTTTTTAGTGTAGAATTCGAGAATAGCCTAAGCCTAAGAACAACAGCCAAAAGGAGTGCTGCAACAATCATGCAACCAATAGGTCTAAATCAGATTCGAGAAATGTTTCTTTCATTTTTTGAAGAGCGGGACCATCTGCGAATGCCCAGTTTTTCGTTGGTGCCGGATAATGATCCTTCCATTTTATTGATCAATGCCGGAATGACACCGCTGAAGCCTTATTTTACCGGAGCCAAGGTTCCACCGCATCCTCGCGTGGCAACCTGCCAAAAATGCATTCGGACACCGGATATCGAACGCGTCGGCAAGACCTCACGGCACGGAACTTTTTTTGAAATGCTGGGGAATTTTTCTTTCGGCGATTATTTTAAAGCCGAAATCATCCCCTGGTCCTGGGAATTCTGCACACAGACCCTCAAGATTCCGGAAGAAAAATTGTCGGTGACGGTTTTTGAAGAAGACGACGAAGCCTGGCAGATTTGGCATGATGCCGTCGGTCTGCCGCCGGAAAAGATTTTTCGCCTGGGCAAGGAGGACAATTTCTGGGAACATGGCGTCGGTCCCTGCGGTCCCTGCTCTGAAATATATTATGATCATGGCCCTGACCGGGGGTGTGGCAAACCGGATTGCCAGGTCGGTTGTGATTGCGATCGCTATGTGGAATTCTGGAATCTTGTTTTCACTCAGTTCAATCGTGAGGAAGACGGCTCTTACACACCCCTTGCCCGCAAAAACATTGATACCGGAGCCGGATTGGAAAGACTGGCCTGCATCATGCAGGGCGTCGATAATCTGTTTGAAGTGGATACCATTCGTGCCATTCTCGATTATACCTGCGAGATCGCCGGCGTTGCTTACGGCCGCGACGATCATGCGGATATCGCGATCCGGGTTATTACAGACCACATACGCAGTACGGTCATGATGATCGGTGACGGCATTATTCCATCCAATGAAGGACGCGGCTATGTGCTGCGCCGTCTTTTGCGCCGAGCCGCCCGTTACGGCCGGTTGCTGGGTATAGAAGGGGCTTTTTTGCATGACATTGCCCGGATTGTCATTCGGGAAGCGTCCGCCGCTTATCCCGAACTTGTCGACCGTCAAGAATATTTGATGCAGATCATCCGGACCGAAGAAGAACGTTTTGCCGGAACAATACAACAAGGGACCGCCATCCTGGAAAGCTATCTGGAGGCGGCTCGTGTCGAGAAACGCGACAGCCTTTCCGGTCAAGAGGTTTTTCGCCTGCATGACACCTACGGTTTTCCGCTGGATCTGACCCGTGAGATGGCTGCGGAACAAGGCTTTGCCATCGATGAGGAAGGCTTTAAAACCGAGATGGACCGGCAGAAAGAAAAAGCCAGAAAAGCCTTGCGCGAGAAGGCCGGTTCAGCTTGGACACAGGATTCGCTGCCCGAAGAGGTCGGCGACCTGCCCGCCACTCTTTTCACCGGTTACGAAAGAACAACCGATCAGGGCCGTGTGCTGGCGATCTTGATTGATCAGGGAGAATCCGGCCAGATTGCGGTCGACCGCGCCGAGTCCGGACAGCTGATTCGGCTGATTGTCGACCGAACGCCTTTCTATGCCGCGGCCGGCGGTCAAGTTGGCGACATTGGCCTGATGACTTCCAAGCAGGTTCGGCTTTTGATCAAGGATACAATCGGCACGCCTGAAGGTCTGGTGCTGCACACGGCTCTGGTCGAGGAAGGTGCGGTGGGAAAAGGTGATTTGCTGGATCTGCGCGTCGATTCTGCGGTCCGTCTGTCCACCGCACGTAATCACACCGTGACGCATCTGCTGCATCAGGCTTTGCGGCAGGTGTTGGGCAAGCATGTCACCCAGGCCGGTTCTTCAGTGACCCCGGATCGGTTTCGTTTTGATTTCAATCACTACCAGCCGCTGACATCTGAGGAAAAAAGAGCTGTTGAGCAAATTGTCAATCAGGCAATTCTCGACAACCTTCCGGTTTCGACACAGATCATGTCCCTGGCCGAAGCCCGGCAGGCAGATGTCATGGCGTTGTTCGACGAAAAGTACGGCGATGAAGTCCGGGTGGTCCGCGTGGGCGGTTTCAGCCAGGAATTGTGTGGCGGAACACATCTGAGCCGGTCGTCGGAAGCCTGTTTGTTCCGTTTGGTTTCTGAGGGCGGGGTGGCGGCCGGCATCCGTCGTATTGAAGGCATAACCGGTCGAAAAGCATGGGAATGGGTTCGTGAACAGGATCAACTGCTCCAGGAATCAACCCGGCTGCTCAAAGTTCAGGCCGGGGATGTGCCGGATCGGATCCGTCAAATTTTGGACCAAACCCGGCATTTGGAAAAAGAACTGACCGCCGAAAAGAATCGCCTGATGACGGATGTTGTCGGTGATCTGGTCGGGACAGCCCGGGAAGTCGAGGGAATGAATTTGGTGGCTGCCGAAGTTCAGGCCGATGATTTGGATCAGTTGCGTGAGATGGCGGACGGCGTGCGTAGCCGACTGGGTTCGGGCCTGGTTATTCTGGCCGCGGTGGTGGATGAAAAAGTCGCTCTGGTCATTATGGCCACGCCGGATGCGGTGGCCAGGGGTATTCATGCCGGCCGGTTGATAAAAGAAGCCGCCCGTGTTACCGGCGGTGGCGGTGGCGGCCGCCCGGACATGGCTCAGGCCGGCGGCCGTGACCGAACAAAAATTGCCCAGGCCCTGCAGACGGCACAGGAAAATGCGCGTCTGCAGCTGGGTCAGTAGACCGATCGTACAAAAATAGGAGGAAGAAGAATATGGAAGCATGTGTTTTCTGCAAGATTATCGATGGGCAATTGCCGTCAAAGATGGTTTATCAGGACGAGACGGTTGTGGCTTTTCATGATCTCAATCCCGTGGCTCCGGTTCATGTGCTGATCGTTCCGCGCCAACATACGGCGGATCTGTTGGAGTTGGCCGATTCAGATCATGGCGGCACGGTTATGGCAGCACTGCTGAAAGCTGTACCGCACGTTGCCCGTTTGACAAATGTAGATCAAAGCGGTTTTCGCCTGATCAACAACTGCGGTCGGGACGGGGGTCAGACCGTCCGCCATGTTCATTTTCATCTGATCGGCGGGCGTCCCTTCGGCGAGAGATTGCTCTGAAGGTCAGGGATGGGAAAACCCGATTTTTCAGGCTTTTGACGCCGGTGAAGTATTGACTTCATCACTCGGAAACAGGTATAATGTAGTACAGTGTTGCCTGGCTTTGCAGGCTCACCTGTCGGCGAACAGCCACAACCACAAAATTATCGCCGCGAGGGGAGGGAAAAAGGTGTCAGAAATAAGAGTTAAAGAAAACGAGTCCCTTGACAGTGCACTCAGACGATTCAAGCGTTCTTGTGCCCGGTCCGGCGTTCTTGCGGAAGTTCGCAAGCGTGAGCATTACGAAAAACCCAGCGTCAAGCGCAAAAGAAAGTCCGAAGCAGCCCGAAAGAGAAAACGCTGATTTTTGGGCAAGACAGGGTCATTTGTGAGGAAACTTATACCGACTGCATGATGAAAGGTTCTTCACCGAAAGAGTTGTCACAGCTTGTCCGAACATTACCGGACTGACGTTGGATAAACACACACAATGGAGCGAATAGGGGCTTGATGTCGACAAAAAGATATCGAGCCTCTTTCTTCACAATAAAATGACAAGGAGGTGTCCGAAATAGCTTTGCTGATGCGCAAGGAATGGCGGCTGAATTCATTAACGCCGGCGACCGGTTTGCTTGTCGAGCGAATTTTGGCCGGTCGCGGCTTGCATGATGCGGATCGGATCGACACCTTCTGTCGTGCCTCTCTTCTTGACCTGCATGATCCTGATTTGCTGCCGGATCTTTCGATTGCTGTTGAACTGCTGGCCGAGACAATCGAACGCCGCACCGGCGTTGTCATCCACGGTGATTATGATGTTGACGGCCTGACCGCCACAGCTCTTCTGACCCGGTTTTTGCGTCGGTTGGACGTTCCGGTTGAGCCTGTAATTCCTGATCGTATGACCGATGGGTATGGATTGAACGGCACCAGTGTCAGTAAGGTTATTGCCAGTGGCTACCCGCTGCTGGTCACAGTGGATTGCGGAATAGCCAGTTTCGATGAGATCAGGGAGCTGAAGTCGAAGGGTATCCGGATTATCATTACGGATCATCACGAGTGTTTAGCCGGCCTTCCGGAAGCAGACGCGATCATTAATCCCAAGCGTCCGGACAGCCGGTATCCTTTCCGCGAGCTGGCGGGAGTCGGAGTTGTGCTCAAATTGATTCAGGCCCTCTGCCACCGCTTGAATCTCGGCGATTTGTGGCAGCAGGGCCTCGAACTCGCCGCTCTCGGCACCGTTGCCGATGTGGTTCCCTTAATCGATGAAAATCGGATCATTGTCAAGCATGGGTTGGAACGGATCGCCGGCGGCCGGCAGCTTGGTTTGACGGTAATGCTTGAGACCCTCGGCATGTCTGATCGACCGATCAGCACACAGACGCTGGGCTACGTGGTGTCGCCGCGCATCAATGCCGCCGGCCGCCTGGGTGATGCCGGTATCGCCCTTGAGTTGTTGCTGACGGATGATCCGGAACAGGCTGTTCGGGCTGCCAATCGGTTGAGTGAACTGAATCAGGATCGCCAGCGGATGGAGCGTGAAATCGTAGCTGAAGCCACCAATGAAATCGAACAGGAATTTGATTTTGCCGGAACCGATCTGATCATCGTCGCCGGTGAAAACTGGCATCCCGGAGTCATCGGTATTGTGGCCGCCAGGCTGGCCGAGCAGTACTGCCGCCCGGTCATTGTTCTCTCCGGAGAGGAGGGTGTTTATCGCGG
>JAAYPL010000105.1 GCA_012519875.1 Clostridiaceae bacterium
ACAGAGGGTGTGATGGACCAGATCTTCAAGGTGATACCCCAGAAAGAGCTGTATGCGCGGACCGGCATCCAGTTCCAGCCCTTCAACACGATTTTTCAGCTGCAAGCCCTGCAAAACCGACAACCGGAATTGGTTCAATTGGCCGATCGCCTGCTCCTGATGCCGGATCTTTTTGTTTTTTTCCTGACCGGTGTGATGCAGGCGGAAAGAACTATGGCCTCAACAGGGCAGCTGCTTCGCTCTTCCGACAACGAATGGGATTTGGAGTTGCTGCGTCGATTGAGGTTGCCCGGCCGGTTGCTCTGCCGATTGGTTGATTCCGGAACCAAGGCCGGTGTTTTGTCGCCGGATATCTGTCGCGAACTTCATATCGATCCCATCCCGGTCATCACGGTCGCCGCCCATGACACAGCTTCGGCCGTGGTTGCCGTTCCGGCCGCCGATGCCGACTTTATATATCTGAGCAGCGGTACCTGGTCTTTGATGGGAATTGAGCGAAAAAAGCCGATCATCAACGATCCGGCCTTTCGGTTTAATTTCACCAATGAGGGTGGATTCAACAATTCGACACGAGTCCTGAAAAACATCACAGGTCTTTGGCTGATTCAGGAATCGCGCCGGCAGTGGCTGCGTCGGGGCGAAAATGTGACTTTTGCCGAAATGGAGCAGGAGGCGCTGGCCAGCAGGCCTTTTGTCAGCTTGATCGATCCCGATGATCCTGCTCTGGCAGCCCCCGGCGATATCCCCGAGCGCATCCGGGAAATCTGTCGCCGGACCGGTCAGGTCGTTCCCGGGAGCCGCGGCGAAATTGTCCGTTGCATCTACGAAAGTCTTGCTCTTAAGTATCGGGTGGTTGCGGAGCAGATCGAAAAAATAAGCGGTTGTTGCTATCCGGTCATTCACATTGTCGGCGGCGGCACCAAAGACGATCTTCTTTCTCAGGTTACCGCCAATGCCACCGGCATTAAGGTTATCGCCGGCCCGGCCGAGGGAACGGCGCTGGGTAATATTGCCGTTCAGCTGATCGCCTCCGGCGCCATTGCATCGCTCCGTGATGCCCGGCAGATCATCGCTGCATCCACCGATATGAAGCACTACCAACCGGAAGATACCGGCGCCTGGGAGGCGGCTTTGATCCGCTATCGCCAACTCTTTCCGGATCCTGTCTAAAATAATAAGATATGTCCCTGCTATATTCCCTCAAAATCTAAAAAGAATGCCGGATCAAAGCCGGCATTCTCAATCAGGGGGGTTATGAAAAATCGTGATTTCTCAAGCAACTTTAGTATAATAAATAAATGTATAACAAATTTGGTTGTTCCGTTAATAAAATGTAAAATGCGGTCAGCCAAAAAGGAGGCCGGAGACGATGAAACTGGAGGGGCGTGTTTTTCGTGCCAACCTGCTTTTGCGTCAAGCCACTGTCGAGAGACCGGACACCGACGCATCCTTCGTGTCGCAACTGGAAAAATGCCTGATTGAACTGTGTCACGAACTGGATGTGCCGATTCCGCTCTGGTTGACCAAGAATACACGTGAGTTTGCCCGTTTTCACCAGACCTTGTTTTTTGCCGACCAGTTTACCGAAAAAGTACGATTTGACCGCTTTCAGATTCACTGGATTGCATGAACCCGGAGGCATAAAATGTTCAACAATTCCCGGCAAGATCCTTTACCTTTTGATGATTCTTTTATCAATCAAGACCGATATGCCATCGATGACCTGGTCGAGATCATGGCTTTCCTGCGCAGCGACCGCGGTTGCCCTTGGGATCGGGAACAGACACACGCTTCTTTGAAAAAGAATTTGCTGGAGGAGGCTTACGAAGCCATCGATGCCATCGACAACGGCATCCCCGAAAAACTTTGTGATGAGCTTGGGGATGTTTTGTTGCAGGTGGTTCTGCACGCGCAGCTGGCCAGGGAAGCCGGGCAGTTTGATTTCAATGATGTTGTGCGGTGTATCTGCCGCAAGATGATTTCCCGTCACACGCATATTTTTGGTCAGGATCGGGCCGCCTCTCCGGAAGAGGCGCTCGACACGTGGGAAAAAAACAAGCTGATCGAGAAAGGGCATACCAGCCAAGCCCAGGTTTTGCAGGATGTTCCCCGAGTACTGCCATCGTTGCACCGTAGCTTCAAAGTTCAGCAAAAGGCGGCTCAAGTCGGCTTTGACTGGGATGATGCCAGCGGACCGTTGGCTAAAATCAACGAAGAGCTGGAAGAGATCATGAAAATTCGGGCCAGCACGCAACAAGCCGTTGAGAAAGGTGAGATGCGGCAGGAAATCGCTGATCGGGCGGTGGCCGGTGAAGTGGGAGATTTCTTGTTTGCCGCGGTCAATTATGCCCGTCATTTAAATGTGCAACCGGAAATAGCCTTGAATCAATCGACCGAGAAATTTATCCGTCGCTTCTCCCGTGTGGAGGAGCTGGCGGGCCGGCAGGGTTTTGCGTGGAACGAAATGAGTCTTGCCACCATGAACCAGCTGTGGGAACAGGCCAAAGAAGAAGAACAGGCGGATAAGGAAAAATGAGATTGGATAAATTTCTTAAAGTATCTCGTGTCATCAAACGGCGCACCGTTGCGAGTGAAGTTTGTCGCGCCGGCCGGGTCAGCGTAAATGGCAAACCGGGCAAACCGGGCACGACGGTAAAACCGGGGGATATTCTGGAAATTGCTTTTGGATCCGGGCGATCTCGGATCAGAATTCTGAGTGTAAAGGAAACCGTACGCAAAGAGGAGGCGGCCGGACTTTTTGAAATTTTAGCCGGCGATGCCGCCGATCAGCCCTGAATTGGCCGAATCTTGTTGCATTAAGATTACACTGCTGTTAAGTTGAAGGTGAAAACCGCAATAATAGTTCAATGCAGCGTTGAGTTGATCTTCAAAGAGCCTTACAATGTAGGCGGAATGTAAAAAACCTGTCGATTCAGGATTGTTGAGAGGAAAGTGCGTGGCCGGACAGAAGAATAAAATTAAGAAAAGCAACCACAGCCGGATTTTCATCCGCATTGCCCTCGGGATGGCCCTTATTCTGGCTGTTGCTTCGGCCGTTGCCATTTATTTTGAGCAGGAGACACAGATCGCCCGTATGTCGGAACGCCGGTCGGATCTGGAGCGCCGGCTCGAAGATGCTCAGGCGGCTCGGGATGAGCTTTTGGAGCTGAAAAGCATCGTGGATACCGACGAATATATCGAGCGTATTGCCCGAGATCAACTGGGCATGGTGCGCTCGGACGAAATCATATTTGAACAGTAGACCAATTTCAAAACCCTGATATTGACCCCGACATCAAATCTCCCGACGACCTTCCATGGCCTTGGCCAATGTAACTTCATCGGCATATTCCAGGTCGCCGCCCATAGGGATTCCATGAGCGATGCGCGTGGTTCGGATGCCGGCGGGCTTCAGCAGTCTGGCTATATACAGTGCCGTGGCTTCGCCCTCCACAGTAGGATTGGTTGCCAGGATAACCTCACTGATGGCTGAGTCGTCACGAAGGCGGGCCAACAACTCCCGCAAGCGAATCTGGTCCGGCCCGATATTCTGCATGGGGGAAATGGCACCATGCAAAACATGGTAAAGTCCGCGATACTCATGGATTCGTTCCATGGCGGCCACGTCTCTGGGATTCTCCACGACGCAGATCTGGCTGCGGTCACGAGAGGCCGAAGAACAGATTTCACATGGGTCTTGATCGGTCAGGTTGCAGCATTGTGAGCAAATACGGGTATTTCGCTTGGCATCGAGCATGGCCTGTGCCAGCGCGGCCACCTTGTCCTCGGGTTGTCCCAACAAATAAAAAGCCAGCCGTTGCGCCGACTTGCTGCCGATACCGGGTAATTTTCCCAGCTCGGCGACCAGCTTGGCGATCGACGGCGAATAGCGGGCCATCAGAAGCCAAAAGGCAGACCGGCTCCGCCTGAGACTGCCGACATACGGGCCTCGGACTGCTCCTCCAGTTGAGAGAACGCGTCATTGACCGCAACCAGAATCAAATCTTCCAGCATCTCAATATCGTCAGGATCGACCACAGCCGGTAAAATTTTCAATTCTTTGATTTGTTTGTCGCCACCGACAACAACCTTGATCGCGCCACCGCCCGCTGTGGCTTCGACGGTCATGGCTGCGATTTCTTCTTGGGCTTTCGCCATTTCGCGCTGCATGCGCTGGGCCTGCTGGAGCAGCTGGTTCTTGTTGCCGCCGCCCATGCCGCCCCGGCCGCCGGGAAATCCTCCGCGTGGTCCTCTGCTCATGGTTCTTATTCCTCCATTTCAACCGGGACACCCAGGGTGTCCGCGGCGTCTTTTATTTTTTGTATCCAAGCGGGTTGATTTGTTCCCGGTTGAACATCGTTCGAAGCCGATTCGGCTTGCTCGTTCAAAGAAGGCTGTACCGCGATTTCCCGGCTGGCCGCAGCCGAAGCGGCTTGTTTGAGGATTCGCAAACTGTTATCCTGGCAGGCTTCCTGATAATTGATTCGGTCAGCCGGATCAAAAACCAGATGCAGCCGGTCGTCAGTTATGACCGGCATCGCCGGCCGGCAAAAAAGATACAACGCCATATGGCCGTCTGCCAAGAGCCGATCCAGTGACCGCTGCCAGATTTCTGAAGCGTCAGTGTCAGCTTCAGATGCCTGTTCCGACTCAGCTTGGGCGGTTTCCGATGTTTGCTCCGGTTCGGCTTGTCGATCAGTTGCCGGAGGCGGAGGTGTCGACCTGCCCGCCGGTTTTGCCGGAGGTTTTGGATCGGGTGCGGCCGGTGGTCCATCAGGAATTAGGCGGTCAGGTTTGCTGCCGACGATCTGTTCATTCATCAGGCGGATAAGTCCGATCTCCAAGGCCGTCCGCATGTCGGCGGCCCAGCGCAGATCGCTGAGCAGGGCGGAAAGTCCTTTAATCACCGCGATTAACCGATCGGTTGAGACGCGTTCTGCTAATTGTCTCATATCGTCAAGGGTTTTGGCTGTAGCACGAACCAGTTGTTGGGGGTCTTCTGTTACCTGACAAACCAGGACATTGCGAAAGTGTTGGGCCAGATCCGAAACAAATCTGGCCAGATCGCGGCCGGTCATGACCAGCTCGTCAATGAGGGTCAGCAAAGCCGCGGCGTCGGCCTCAAACAAAGCTTCGGAAATCTGTTGCAAAAACTCATCCTGAACAACACCGGTCAGGTCGAGGATCTGATCACGACCGATTTTTCCCGGGAAACTGGAGTGGGCCTGATCAAGCAGGCTGATCGCGTCGCGAAGGGCGCCATCCGCCAAAACAGCGATGGTTTTAAGGGCTTCCCGGTCAACATCAAAATCATCCTTGGCGGCTATTTCAGCCAATCGGCCGATCAGGCTGTCAATGGGTATCCGGCGGAATTCGTACCGTTGACAACGGGAGAGAATGGTTGCCGGAATCCGATGCGGCTCGGTCGTCGCCAGAATAAAGACAGCGTGGGAGGGAGGTTCCTCCAATGTCTTCAGCAAGGCATTGAAGGCGCCGGTCGACAGCATGTGAACCTCGTCAATGATGTAAACCTTGAATCGTGCCTGTGACGGCATGAAGACCACTTCATCACAGATCCGGCGAATATTTTCAACACTGTTGTTGGAAGCGGCGTCCATCTCGACGATATCGAGCAAACTGCCGTTTAGCATGCCTTCGCAAATGACGCATTGATTGCAGGGATTGCCGTTTTGCGGATTTTCACAGTTGATGGCGCGGGCGAATATCTTTGCCAGAGTTGTTTTGCCGGTTCCTCTTGTGCCGCTGAACAAATAAGCGTGTACGATCTGACCGCTGATTACGGCCTGGCGCAAAGCATAGACAACGTGCCGCTGTTCAACGACCTCATCAAATATCCTGGGTCGCCACTCGCGATACAACGCTTGATGTGTCATGTCACAGCCTCCTTTTATGATCCGTACCGAACATAAAACACCGTGTCCGGTCTGCAGCCGACGTAGGCTTGTCTGCGGCGCATACGGTTGACCGCTTACCGCTGCTTCCTTCCGGACCTGACGGGGTTCACGGGCCGTATCGCACAGGACCAACGATCGACTGCAGGCCGGGTACGGCGTTATTTGATGCTGAGCTATTATAGCATATGACGCCTCAAACGTGTAGCGGCGTCATGCCGTGCCGGCGATCACGCGGAATGCAACATTAAGTGTCGCCCAATGTTAAGAAACCAACCTGTATACTTCTAACGGTGTTCTGTAATCCAAAATCTTTCGAGGATAAGTATTCAGCCACATCTCTATGCGTTTGATTTCC
>JAAYPL010000106.1 GCA_012519875.1 Clostridiaceae bacterium
ACCGGATTTGAGAAAACCGTAACCTCGGCGGGACGTCTGTCGTTTACACCTTGCGGTTCCCGCTGTCTTAGGCGCACCGGATTATTCTAATGTAAACACCAAACCCTTGTCAAGCAGTCAGCTAAAGTTTGGCAGTGTTGACGCGGATGCCGGGACCCATTGTAGACGCCAGAGTGACGCTCCTAAGGTATTGACCCTTGGCAGCCGCCGGCTTGGCTCGGATAATGGCATCGATCAACGTTTTGAAGTTTTCCATCAGCTTTTCCGAGCCGAATGAGGCCTTGCCGATCGGACAGTGCACAATATTAGCTCTTTCCAAGCGATATTCGACTTTGCCTGCCTTGATGTCGGAAATGGCTTTGGCAACATCCATGGTGACCGTGCCGGATTTCGGATTGGGCATCAGGCCTTTGGGTCCGAGAATCCTGCCAAGACGGCCGACGACACCCATCATGTCCGGAGTGGCGACAACAACATCATAATCAAACCAATTCTCCGACTGAATCTTGGTAACCATCTCTTCCGCGCCGACAAAATCAGCGCCCGCCTCCAGAGCCTCGTCAGCCTTCGGGCCTTTGGCAAAAACCAGCACACGCTTGGTTTTACCGGTGCCGTGGGGCAGAACAACCGCGCCGCGAACCTGTTGATCGGCATGGCGGGAGTCAACACCCAACCGGACGTGAAGCTCGATGGTTTCATCAAATTTGGCGCCGGCTGTTTTTTGCACCAGCTCAATCGCGTCAGCGGGATCGTAGTAAGTCGAGCGATCGACCAGTTTAGCCAGTTCCTGGTACTTCTTACCTCTTTTCATCTCAAATCTCTCCTTTTGCCGCTTAGCCGTCGATGACGACGATGCCCATGCTGCGTGCGGTTCCTTCGACCATACGGGCACAAGATTCCAAATCGGAAGCATTGGTATCAACCATTTTTATCTGGGCGATCCTCATGACTTCGGATTTGGTTACCTTGGCAACCTTTTCACGGTTCGGCTTGCCGGAACCGAGCTCAATGTTGCAGGCTTTTTTCAGCAGTACAGGCACCGGGGGAGTTTTCGTAATGAAAGAGAATGAACGATCCGCATAGATCGTGATGACGACCGGGATAATCAATCCCGCGTCCTTGGCTGTCCTCTCATTAAATTCCTTGACAAACATGGCGATATTGACACCATGCTGACCAAGGGCTGGTCCTACCGGCGGCGCTGGTGTGGCTTTGCCTGCGGGGATCTGTAATCTTACATACCCTGTGACTTTCTTGGCCATTTAACGTCCACCTCCCAAAAATTACGCTCTTCGCGTCCTATCTGAACACCTGACGGTGCAAATAAGCAATCATTTATTTGCGGCAAGATACGGCTCAGATTCTGAGAATCTGAGTCAATTCCAATTCGACCGGCGTTTCCCTGCCAAACATAGACACCAGTACGCGAACCTTTTTTTTGTCGAGATTGATCTCTTCAACGGTCCCGATGAAGCTTTCCAGCGGACCGCCGATAACCTTGACCGAATCGCCGATGTCATAGTCAATGACCGGTTCCCAGCCTGACTCGAGGCCCATCAGCATCAGTTCTTCATCCGTGAGGGGTATCGGTCTGGAACTGGTAGGGCCGACAAAACCGGTCACGCCCCGAGTATTGCGAACGATATACCAAATCTCATCAGTCAGAACCATTTTAACCAGAACATAACCGGGATAAATTTTTCGTTGCGTAACTTTTTTCTTGCCGTCCTTGATCTCGATCTGCTCTTCCATCGGAACCGACACATCCTGAATAAATTCCTGAATGCCGCGATTCTCGACTATGCGCTCGAGGGTCGCCTTGACTTTATTTTCATACCCTGAATAGGTATGGATAACATACCATTTTGCTTCGGGGGTTTCTTCTGGCATGGGTACAGCTCCTTCCAATCCTGACTACCCCGGTAAATGCTCAACCGGCAGAAGTTGTCTCAGACGCTTCCGCGGAAGGACCAGCGGTTGTCTCGGCAATGGTCGAAGTTTCCGAGGGTGTCGGTGCTGCTGTCGGCGAGCGCGAGCTACCGTCGTAAAAGCCAACAAGATTGAGCAATCCGCCGATGAGAGAGTCAACAATAAACAGAATAATGCCGACAATAACACAGATGGCCAGCACAGTTGCCGTACTCTGAATCAGCCTCTTGCGATCCGGCCAGATAACCCGCTTCAGTTCGGCTTTAAGCGATACGAAAAAGTTTTTCAGCCGCTTGCCTGTTCTGGCAAAAAACGATACCGTCTTGCCCACAGCACCGGTATTACGATTGGTCGTCGCCATCTTTTGCTTTGGTTTTTTTCCCTTATCTGCCATCATCAACACTTCCTTACGCCGTCACAAGCATCGAATTACTTGGTTTCCCTGTGATCCGTGTGTTTGCGGCAGAATCTGCAGTATTTTTTCATCTCCAGACGGTCAGGACTATTCTTCTTATTCTTCATTGTATTGTAATTACGTTGTTTGCACTCTGTACAGGACAGGGTGATTTTATCACGGATTCCCGCTTTTGCCATTTTGGATTGCACCTCCGCGTGGTATGCTGATCAAACTTAAACATAAAAAAAGATCCGTCTTGGGACAAGCAAACGAATTTTATCATAAGTCGATATCCTTGTCAAACGAAAAAGAAGCAATAAGACGCATCGTCAGCGCCGTTTTTTCAGTTCCTCGTAAACATCGTCCAACGACACGTTCTGTTCCGCCAAAAGCACGCAAAGATGATAAAGAAGGTCGCCGGTTTCATACGTTAACTCGGCGGCATTCCGGTTTTTAGCCGCGATGATGACTTCGGCGGCTTCCTCGCCGATTTTTTTGCAAATTTTGTCCAGGCCTTTATCAAAAAGATAATTCGTGTAGGATCCTTCCTGCGGATTGCTTCTTCGATCCAGAATGACCTCATAAATCTCATCCATAATTTCGCCGATCCGGCTCATACTCTCACGTCTCCTCACTCAATAGTCAATAGTTTTGTCATTGTACCATATCCTCGGGCCGGGTGAAATTCAGCTGACCCGGCTGCGGCTCACTTTTTTCCGCCAGCAACGCATCAATGGACTGAAAAAAGCAGCTGTGCCGGCCCGTGTGGCAGGCCGGGCCAAACTGAAGGACATCAACCAGCAGACAATCACGGTCGCAGTCGATGTGCAGCGAGCGAACCTGTTGAAAATGACCCGACGTTTCACCTTTCAGCCACAGACGTCTCCGACTTCGGCTGTAATAGTGCATCAGGCCGGTCGTCAGTGTGAGTTTGAATGCTTCTTCATCGAGAAACGCCTGCATCAAAATGATGCCGGTCGTCTTTTCACGAATGATCGCGGCGACCAGGCCCTGCTCATCTTTTTTCATTCTTCCCCAGATCACATCTTGGTTTTCCGGCCGGGCCAGCTCGGTTCCGATCATGAACGGAGCCGGATATGACGGAAAGTCTTCGCTTAAATCCGGTGCCTGGTTTACCGGAACTCCCCGCAAACTCAGATACCGCTTCAACTGAGCGATCGAGACCTCATTAAAATGAAAAAGACTGGCAGCCAAGACCGCTTCGGCACCGCCCACCACGATGCCATCGTAAAAATCCGCGAGATGACCGGCGCCGCCCGAGGCGATCACCGGAATGCCGACCGAATCAGTGATTTGACGTGTAATCGCCAGATCATAGCCCGACTTGGTGCCATCGCGATCCATACTGGTCAGTAAAATTTCCCCCGCACCCAGCTTCTCGGCCTCTAAAGCCCACTTGACAGCGTCGAGCCCCGTGGCATGTGTGCCACCGGCTGTTAATACCTCGTAACGGCCGAACTCATTTTGACGAACATCGATGGCCACCACAAGACATTGGCTGCCGAAGCGTTCTGCAGCGGCACGCACCAGTTCCGGATTCCGAACCGCGGCGGAGTTCAGGGAGATTTTGTCGGCGCCGGCTTGGAGAATACGGTGAATGTCCTCAAGGGTACGAATGCCGCCGCCCACCGTGAAAGGAATAAAAACTTGTCCGGCGACCCGACGAACCACATCGATCAGGATCCCCCTTTCTTCGAGGGTTGCCGATATGTCCAAAAAAACCAACTCATCGGCTCCCGCATCGTTATACGCCTTCGCGGTTGCAACCGGGTCTCCGGCATCACGAAGGCTGGTAAAGTTAATACCTTTGACGACTCGACCGCCTTTGACATCCAGACATGGAATTATTCTTCTGGCCAACATTCGTCCAACCTCACATTGCCCTCATAAATAGCTTTGCCGACTATAACACCAACAGCTCCGGTCTGACGAACGGCTTCGATATCATCAGCAGATCCGATACCGCCGGATGCAATGATTGCCAGACCGCTTTGCTCGACCATCGTTCTGACATCTTCGGTCGCGGCGCCGCTTAGCATACCATCACGGCTGATGTCTGTATAAATAGCCAAACGGGCGCCGGCGGCGGCCATTTCTCGAGCAAATGTCAAAGCATTCAAGCCGCTGCCGCGGGTCCAGCCATCCACGCTGACCTCGTCATCGCGGGCATCGATACCGATGGCGGTCCGCTCCGGCCAAAGTCGCAGAACATCTTCGGTAAAAGCACGGTCGCGCACGGCGGCTGTTCCCAGCACAATCCGGTCAATGGCATAATCCTCCAGCAGCGTGCGGACATGGGACAAGGAACGGATGCCGCCGCCGGTCTGGACCTTCAGGCCGGTTTCCTCACGAATCCGAGCAATCAATGCCGCATGAACCGGAATGCCGGTTCGTGCGGCCTCCAGATCCACCACATGCAGCCAGCCGGCGCCGGCTTCACGAAACAAGCGCGCCACAGCCAAAGGATCATCGCTGTACGAAGTGACCTGATTATAGTCACCTTGGCGCAGCCGGACACATCGTCCCGCCAGCAGGTCGATCGCCGGATAGATCGTCATCGGTTCTTTTTTTCTGTCCACTTCTTGGTCTCCTCGTCTAAAATGTCGCGATGGCAATCATGCAAGCCTTTTACCGGTCAGACGGGCGTAGGCTTCCTTGTATTTGGCACTGGTTTGGGCAATAACATCCGGCGGCAACTGCGGCGGGGGCGGAGCCTTATCCCAATCCAGCGTCTCCAGCCACTCACGAAGATATTGCTTGTCAAAGCTTTTTTGTGCCCGTCCGGGCTGATAATCTGCTTTTTCCCAGAATCGCGACGAATCCGGCGTAAAGATTTCATCCGCCAGCATCAATTCCCCCTCCAGCAATCCAAATTCAAATTTGGTATCGGCCAGAATGATGCCCCGGCTTTCGGCAAAATCAGCGGCAATCCGGTAAAGCTCAAGGCTTTTCCGCCGGACCTCGGCTGCCCGGTCGACTCCGACCAATGCGGAAAACACCTCGTAGGAAATGTTCACATCATGGCCGCTTTCGGCCTTGGTCGATGGGGTGAATATCGGCTCAGGCAACCGATCGGCCTGAACCAATCCGGCAGGTAAAGGAATACCGTTCACCTGCCCCGTCTCACGATACGCTTTAAGAGCAGAGCCCTCCAGATAACCGCGGACGATGCACTCGGCCGGGAGCATGTCGGTTTTTTTCACCAGCATCGACCGGCCGGACAGAGCATCGGCAAAACGATCCAAACCCTGCGGATACTGGTGAGGATCAACACTGATCACATGATTGGCAACGATTTGCCGGGTCAGGTCAAACCAAAAAGCAGCAAGACTGTTCAAGACCACACCTTTTTCAGGGATCAGCTCGTTGAAAACAACGTCAAAGGCGGATATTCGATCGGTGGCCACGATGAGTAAATTTTCCTCAAGATCGTAGACATCACGGACCTTGCCGCGGATGAAAACAGAACGATTGATAAAATCAGTATCTTTCAGTGGTGCCGGCATAGTAACCCTCCTGCTATCGGTTCGGGGCCGAAGTGAACCGATTAAAGAACGCCCTTGGTTGACAAAACCTCTCCGGCCAGGGAAGAATCTATGGAGGCAGCCGTAGCCAAGCTATGGGCAAAAGCCTTGAACAACCCCTCGATCTTATGGTGATCGTTATTGCCGTAATGGCAGGTCAGGTGCAAGGTAATGCCGGCATTAAAGGACACCGCGCGAAAAAATTCCTCGGTTAACTGCGTGTCAAAGTCACCGACCTTGCCATGATCAAACCGGGCATTGAAAACAAAAAAGGGTCGGCCGGACAGATCGATCACAGAGGAAAGCAGCGCCTCGTCCATGGGCAGCGTGGCCTGGCCATAACGGCGAATGCCCCGCTTTTCCCCAAGGGCACCGGAAATAGCTTGCCCAAGAACGATGCCGATATCTTCCACGGTGTGGTGTCCATCAACATGCAGATCACCAACAGCCTTGACCTCCAAATCCAAACCGGCATGACGAGCCAGCAGTGTCAACATATGGTCCAAAAAACCAATGCCGGTGTCCACCGACGACCTGCCCCGCCCATCAAAAGTCACGGTAATGGTAATCTCGGTTTCCTGTGTTTTACGGTTTATCGTGGATTGACGCATAATTTGTTTCTCCTGCTTGATTTTTGACTATCTGATTATATCTCAGGCGGGATCCGCCGCCAAGTCAACCTTACTCTGTTTCCATCGGCGGAGTAAGGATGGCTCGCAAGGCAGTCAACAGTCGAGCCATTTCCTGGTCGGTTCCGATGGTAACCCGTAAAAAATCACTGATCCGAGGTCGATTGAAATGCCGAACCAAAATGCTGCGGTCACGTAAAGCCTGATATAATTCGCTGCCGGAGCGCGCCGGGTGGTGAACAAAAAGAAAATTTGCCACCGAGGGTAAAACCAGAAAACCCAATTCGGCCAGTTCAGCTCGGGTTTGTTCACGGGTCGCAATAATTTGCGCGCGGGTTTTCTCGAACCAGGCTGATGAGGCAAAAGCGGCCTCCGCGGCCACTTGGGCCAAACGATCCAGCGTGTACGAATTGAAAGAGTCCCTTACCCGCTCCAATGCATCGATCAAAGCCGGGGCTCCTATGGCAAATCCGACACGTAAACCGGCCAGGGAGCGGGATTTAGACAGCGTTTGAACGATCAGAATATTGTCAAACTCAGGCAAGAGATCAACAGCCGACTGCCCGCCAAAATCGATATAGGCCTCGTCAACGAGCAAAAGCCGGTTGCGATCACTGGCGGCAAGTCGCCGCAACGCCTCCAGATCAACCGGTATCCCTGTCGGGGCATTCGGATTGGCCAGTACAATACCGGCCGACGGCAATTCCATAAGTTGAAGCTGGATTCGGAACCGGTCGTCGAGAGGCACTTCGCGGTAGGGAATATCATACATGCGCGCATAGACCGGATAAAAACTGTATGTGATATCCGGAAAGACAATGCACTCGGACGGATCGACCGGAGCTGAATCGGCGGAGAGCGGATTAAAAAAGGCTTGGAAAGCAAAGGCCAGAATTTCATCTGAACCGTTGCCGACGAAAATCTGCTCATGGGAAACCCCGTAGTATTCCGCCAACGACCGGCGCAGATCTGCGCTGGCCGGATCCGGATACAAGCGCAGGCGGTCAATAGGAAAGCGGCGGATGGCCTCCTGAACTCCGGGAGCCGGTGGATAGGGATTTTCATTGGTGTTCAGTTTAACGAGGTTCGGTTCACGGGGTTGCTCACCGGGCACATAAGGTACAAGCGTGCGAACCCTTCTGTTCCAAAGCCTTTTGGCGTCCGATTGTTCATACATAGGTTGCTTTCCTCCGTCACAGGTCAAAATAAAAGCTTACGCGTTGTGATCATGGTCCCGCGCCAACTGATCGGCACCGAAACGGACACGTACCGATTCAGCGTGGGCGCGAAGGTTCTCTGCCTCGGCAAATTCGGCAATCGCCCGCCAGTCCTTGGACAAATCTTCGCGCGTATAGCGGATCAAGTTGATTTTTTTGATAAAATCACCTGTGTTGAGGGGTGAAAAGAACCGGGCTGTTCCGCTGGTCGGCAAGACATGATTGGTTCCGGCAAAATAGTCGCCAAGGGGTTCCGGACTGTAGTGTCCGATAAAAATGGCGCCTGCATTGCGAATACGCGGCAACAGGTCGTCCGGGTCGGCAACCATCAGCTCCAGATGCTCGGGGGCCAGCTCATTGGCAAATTCCACCGCCGTGGCCAGATCAGGTACAAGCAAAACGGCGCCAAAGTCCTTCAGAGACCGGGCGATTATATTTTTGCGCGGAAGCAGGGCGGCACGTCTGGCGGTTTCCAGAACGACGGCTTCGGCCAGCTTCTCGGAAGTAGTCAACAGCAGTGCCGAGGCCAGTACATCATGTTCGGCCTGTGACAGCAAATCGGCCGCCACATAGGACGGATCGGCGGTTTCGTCGCCAATGATCAGAATCTCGCTGGGCCCGGCAAACATATCGATGTCAACTTGGCCGAAAACCAGTCTTTTTGCCGTATTGACATAGATGTTTCCCGGGCCGGTTATTTTATCCACTCTGGGAATGGTTCTGGTGCCGTAGGCCATGGCCGCAATAGCTTGGGCGCCGCCAACACGATAAATCTCATCAGCTCCGGCAATAGAAGCCGCGGCCAGAATAACCGGATCAATCGAGCTGTCGGCCCGTGGCGGTGTGCACATGATGATCTTCTCGACACCGGCTGCACGGGCAGGTATAATATTCATCAAAACCGACGAAGGCAGGGGTGCCGTTCCGCCCGGCACATAAACGCCCACCTTGGCCAGCGGTCGGTTGATCAGGCTGATTCTTCCGGCTATATTCACATCGACCGGCCGTTGTGCTTGATGAAATCTACTGATGTTTTCAGCAGCCCGGCGTAAAATGTCCAGCAGGCCGATGTCAACCTGATCCAGGGCCATGCTGATCTCGGTCTCGCCGACCTGAAGGTCGGCTACGGTCAGGCGTGCCCGGTCAAAACGTTCGGTCAAAGCCAGCAAAGCCTCATCGCCCTTCCCGCGAACCTCTTCCAATATGGCTTTCGTGGTCGCCACAACCGGCTCAAGATCCATTTTCCCTCGCAGCCCCAACCGCTTCACCACGCTTGCAAGCTCACTCCGATCGGTTCTGAGAATACGGAGAACAACCCCTGTCTGTTCATCGCCGGTATTCATGCCGTCACCCCTTTTGTCCGGGTTTCTTTGTCCTCGAGCCGTTGCCGGACCGCCTGAATAAGCGGGTTGATTTGCCGGCTCTTCATTTTCATGCTGACCCGGTTGACCACCATGCGGGCACTGATCCCGGCAATGGTTTCCAAAACCACAAGACCGTTTTCCTGCAAGGTTCTGCCGCTTTCCACGATGTCGACAATAACCTCCGCCAGGCCGATCAACGGTGCCAATTCCACCGACCCGTTTAATTTAATGATCTCGACGCTCTCTCGTTTTTTAACTTCAAAATATTCCCGGGCGATCCGCGGATACTTGGTTGCCACCCGTTTGTTGGGAATGCTGTCCAGCCGGCCGATCAGTTCCGGGCGTCCGCACACACACATGCGACAGGCTCCGAAACCCAAATTCAACACCTCGTAAAGAGATCGGCCTTCCTCCAGGAGCGTGTCTTTGCCGACGATGCCGACATCCGCCGCGCCATACTCCACATAGGTCGGCACATCGGCGGGTTTGGCCATGATAAAACGCAGACCGTTGTCCTGATCTTCCAAAATCAGCCGGCGGGTTTCTTCCTTGGCAGCTGCACAATTGTATCCGGACAGCTCCAGCAATTCAATGGCCTGATCGGACAAACGACCTTTGGCCAGCGCAATGGTCAAAAAATTCATGCTACACCTCTTTCTCCAGCCAGGTCAGCCGGCCGTCGGCACCCAACCAGGCCGCACGGGCTTCCGGTTCCATCCCAATCTGCCGGCGCAGCATGGCCGGGGTTCGATTCTGGTGGTCACAGATCACACGCATGCCTTCCTGACGCAATTGGTCGGCCCGGCTAAAAGCCAGCGCACGCAAGCCGGATTCGTACCCAAGATAAACAATGCCTTCGACCGGCGGGCGCAGGAGTTTTTGCCGGCTCAGGGCGGTCAAGATAAAATTAACACCGATGGAAAAGCCGGTGGCCGAAAGCTCTCGCCCGAACAGGCCGACCAGACCATCGTACCGGCCGCCGCTGAACAGCGGAAAGCCCAGGCCGTAGGTAAATCCTTTAAAAATGACACCTGTGTAATAGTCCAGACCGCCCAGCATACCCAGATCAATCGATACGTAATGCAGATAGCCATAATCGTCCAGGATGGTCAGAACCTCCCGTAGATTCTGCAACGCGGCGAGAGAATCAGGATGACTGACCAGCGCCGCCATTTCATCCAGCAAATCAAAGGTTCCATATCCGGACGCCATGCGCAACAAGGTTTCGCGGCCTCTGGACGGTAATTGCAGCCGATCGGATAACTCCTCAAGCGCCACCATTTCCTTGGCATCAATCAAGGTCGGAAGCAGTTCGGCCTCTTCGCCGCTGATGCCCCATTCGGCCAGAAAACCGCGAAAAAACGCAACCTGCCCGAGGGATACCTGGAGATCCTTGATATCACACGCCCGGGCGGCGGCAATGGCGATGGCAATAATCTCCGCATCCGCCTCCGGGCTTTGGCTGCCCAGCAGTTCGACGCCGGCCTGGGTAAATTCTTTTTGCCGGCCGCCACCGAATTCATCATAACGATACATATTGCCGATATAGGCATATCTCAGCGGCGGCCTGGCCTCCCTGCAAACGGTGGCCGCCAGGCGGGCAACCGGGATCGTGCCGTCATACCGTAGACTGAGAATTCTCCCCTGCTCATCAAAAAACTTAAAAAGGCCTTCTTGAGGAACCAGTCCGCCGCCGGCAGCATAAACATCATAAAATTCGATACCCGGCGTTTCAACCTCCTGATAGCCCATTCCACAGAAAAGATCACGCAAATTATTTTCTAATTTCCGTTTGGCCGCACAGGATTCAGGCAGCAGATCGTTCACGCCGTCCGGTGTATGAAATTGCCATGTTGCCATTTTTATTTCTCCTTTGGGGAAATGTGTCCTCACCATTACTTTATCGCTTTATCTTGATAAACCGATAAAGTACCGCTTATTATACAAGTACCCCGGATCGGTGTCAAGGGGGCAATTAAACATCGAGGGAGCCGCGGAATGCAACATTAAGTGTCGCCCAATGTTAAGAAACCAACCTGTATACTTCTAACGGTGTTCTGTAATCCAAAATCTTTCGAGGATAAGTATTCAGCCACATCTCTATGCGTTTGATTTCC
>JAAYPL010000107.1 GCA_012519875.1 Clostridiaceae bacterium
CAGAAATTTCTCGATTTCGTAAATACAGACCAACAGCGACGCATCTAAATCCTTTTCGGCTGCGTGTCGTATCATATCCAGATTATCATAAGTACGTGCCGGTTCAACCTTATCGGCAATAAAAATGATTTTATCCAAGGTGCTCATATCGGCACAACCGGTCGTATGAAAATGAATGGCTCTTAAAACAGCCGGGTCATCGATGCCGAATCGGGTTTTGGCCAGCCAGGCGCCGGCCGGGCCATGGGCTAATGCCGGTTCAAGCAGCTGCCGGTCCCCCGTTTGACGGGCATATGTCAAAACTTCAGACTGGGGCAGACATTTGGCGCAATCATGCAAGAGCGCAGCCACACAAGCCTTGTCCAGCTCCGCTTCATGAACCGTGGCCAGATGAGCGGCATATATCATCACGTTAAGCGAATGCAATAAACGCTTACGGTCGAGCAAGGGCCAGAGTTGACGCTCCAAAGACGATAGTTGATCTCGAAGGGCAACCGGCAATTCAGCTTGTGCTCCTTGTCCGGAATAGAACTCATGACGGCGAATGACGCGAACAACACTTTCCGGGAGCAAATGCTGATAAGGCCGGTCATTTCTCACCGCCTCCCGTATCTCGCGGCTGGACAATGTGATGAGGGGGGCGGGGAAAAAGCGGATTCGCGCCCCATAACGGCGGCGTAAATATTCGGCTTGAGACAAATCGTCCTGATGACACTGCCCTCCACGATTGGCCACCAGCATTTGGCAGGCCGCCATTAGTTCTTCCGGACAATGCCAACTTTCAATTTTGTGAAGGACATCGGATCCGTAAACCAACACCAATTCGACCTCGGGAAGCAAATCAGCCTGAAGTTGTTTCACTGTATCCAGAGTATAGGAAGGACCTTCCCGACGGATCTCAAGGTCGGAAATTTCGACGGCAGGCCAATTCTTAAACGTTTGGCAGACCATTTCATAGCGATAACCGGCCATGGACACCACTTGATTCTTTTTATGGGGCGGGGTACCGGTCGGCATGATAATCAGGCGCTGAACGAGGCCACTGTCCAGAACAGAATCAACCAAGGACAAGTGACCGTTATGTAACGGGTCGAAAGTACCGCCGAAAAGCCCGATTACCACGCTGATCCCCCAATATCACGCCGATAGTGCGCATGTTGAAAATCAATGCCGGCAACTCCATGATACGCTTGACGAATGGCATCCGGAAGAGTCTCGGCCAGTGAGACCACACCAAGAACACGCCCGCCGCTGGTCACAAACTGATCACCTTCCATTCTGGTTCCGGCATGAAATACCAGGCAATCCGCCGGGAGAGTATCCAGGCCGAAGATCGGATAGCCTGTTTTGTATGCAGCGGGGTATCCTCCGGAAGCCATGACCACGCAACAGGAACAGGCATCTTTCCATTGAATATCGAGCTGATCAAGACTTCCTTTCAACACGGCATCGATGATGGTCATCAAATCGGTTTCCAAGAGCGGTAAAACAGCCTGTGCCTCCGGATCTCCGAACCGGGCGTTGTATTCAATGACATGTGGACCTTGGGGGGTGAGCATCAATCCATAGTAGATTACGCCACGGAACGGCCGGCCTTCGGCCCGCATGGCGTCAATGGTGGGTTGAAATATCGTTTTGGTCATGACGTCCCATTCGGCATCCGTACATACGGCCCCGGGAACAACAGCGCCCATGCCACCGGTATTCGGCCCTTGATCGTCATCAAAGGCACGTTTATGATCCCGTGAGGAAACCATCGGCCGAACGGTTTTCCCGTCCGTAAAGGCCAATACGGTCAGTTCCGGACCGGTAAGAAACTCCTCAACAACAATCCTCTTTCCGGCAGCGCCGAAAGCCGCCTCACCCATCATTTTCCGAACCGCTCGGCGAGCCTCATCACGAGTCCGGGCAATGATAACGCCTTTGCCTAAAGCCAAGCCGTCCGCTTTAATCACTGTCGGCAGGCTGACCTTTTCAATATATCGCATAGCCGTAGCCAAGTCGTCAAAAACGGCATAATCCGCGGTCGGAATATGATAACGACGCATCAAATCCTTTGCAAAAACCTTGCTCGACTCGATCAGGGAAGCGGCTTTGTCGGGACCGAAAGCCTGAATCCCCACCCGCTCCAATTCATCCACCAAACCCATCGCCAACGGATCGTCCGGCGCAACAAAAACCAAATCAACTCCCTCTTTAACGGCAAAAGCGGTCAAGGCAGCAAGATCGGTCGCTTTAATCGCTACATTGGTGGCAATTCGAGCCGTCCCGCCATTGCCGGGCGCACAATAAATCTTGTCAACGCGAGAACTTTGCTTGATTTTCCAAGCGATGGCGTGTTCACGGCCGCCTCCACCGACAATCAGGACTTTCATCTTTGGGCACTCCTTCCAGTCGTCAGTGCCGGAAATGCCGCATACCGGTAAACAACATGGTCAGGCCGTGCTTATTGCAAGCATCAATCGAATCCTGATCACGTATGGATCCCCCCGGTTGAATAATGGCCTTTACACCACCGGCCGCGGCAGCGTCGACGCAGTCATCAAAAGGGAAAAAGGCATCGGAGGCCAGAACAGAACCAATCGCCTTGGCACCGGCATGCTCCAAGGCTATTCGCAGTGAAGTGATCCGGTTGGGCTGGCCGGGACCGATGCCGATTGTCTGACGGTTCTTAACCAAAACAATGGCATTGGACTTGACATGCTTGACCACTTTCATACCAAACTCGAGATCAATCATGTCCTCTTCGTCGGGCTGCCGCTCGGTAACAACGCGCACCGATGCTTTTTCACAGACGGTTGCATCCTGATCCTGGACCAACAGACCGCCATACACCTGCTTTAAATAACGCCGACCGGCTGCCGGCGGATCGGCGCAATCAGGCAAGTGCAAGATTCGTAGATTCTTACGGGTTTTCAATTCGGCCAAGGCGTCTGCCGTAAAGTCGGGCGCTGCCAGAACCTCAAGAAAGACACCTTTGGTTGCTCGGGCCACATCCAATGTAACCTGTCGGTTCATCGCCACAATGCCGCCATAAATCGAGACCGAATCCGCCTCATAGGCCTTGTTCCACGCATCAAGGAGATTATCGGCGCTACCGACGCCGCATGGATTGGCATGTTTGACCGCAACCACGGTCGGCTCGGAAAATTCACGCAGCAAAGCCAATGCGGCATCCGTGTCGGCAATGTTGTTATATGACAGCTCCTTGCCTCCTAGTTGCCCGGCCAGCGGCAACGACCCCGGAACCGGTATGACTTCGCGATAAAAATCGGCTCGTTGGTGCGGATTCTCGCCATAACGCAATCCGCTTACACGCTCATATGTCAGCGTCAACTGATCCGGCAGATCGGAATTTGTTGATTGCGCGGAAAAATAACCGGCAACCAGCGTATCGTAGGCGGCTGTATGTTCAAAAACCTTTTTGGCCAAATCGAAACGCGTGGCAGGTCGCGTGTCCCCCAGCTCACGGATTTCGGCCAAAACCTTCGGATAATCAGACGGGTCTGTCACCACGGTTACATCCTGATGATTCTTGGCTGCGGCACGCAGCATGCTCGGCCCGCCGATATCGATATTTTCAATACATTCTGCAAAACCGGCTTCGGGCTGCATGATGGTCTGTTTAAAAGGGTATAGATTGATGATCACAAGATCAATGGGTGAAATAGCCAGTTCAGCCAACCGGTCCATATGCTCCGGATTGCTGCGGATGGCCAGAATACCACCATGGATTTTGGGATGCAATGTCTTGACCCTGCCATCCAGGCATTCGGGAAATTCCGTAATGTCGGTCACCGGGATTACCGGTAATCCGGCGGCCTTCAAATGATTGGCAGTTCCACCTGTTGAGATCAATTCAATGCCCAGATCAACCAATTCCCGGGCCAGTTCGGTCAGGCCGGTTTTGTCTGATACACTGATGATCGCGCGTTTAATCATTCTCGGTTCCTCCTAGGATAATGGCTTTTCGGTCTTCAATTTGAATGCGTCCGGCTGCGAATAAGGCAATGGCCTTCGGCAAAATAACCTGCTCGGCCTCTTGCATGACACGAAGTTGCAAGGTTTGCGGCGTATCATCGGCATGAACCGTAACGGCTTTTTGCAGAATGATCGGACCTTGATCATATTCCTCGTTGACAATATGAACCGTCGCGCCGGTCACGCGTACGCCTGATGCCAAAACCGCTTCATGCGGGCGAATTCCATAATAACCGGGTCCGCAGAAAGACGGAATCAAAGACGGGTGAACATTGATGATTCGATTCCGCCAGGTAGCAACCACGGCAGGACCAAGTAGATTTAAAAATCCTGCCAAAACAATCAGCTCCGGATTCCAGTCCGACAGGGCGGCAATCACGGCCCGATCGTAAGCCGCCAAATCCGGGGCGTCTTTGCGACAGACGATTTTTACCGGGATATCGGCGCGAACAGCGCGCTGCTCGGCCACGGTACCTGGCCGTGATGCGATGACACCGACAATCCGAACTTTGGACAGGCTGCCGTCAGCAATGCGATCAATGATGGCCTGCAGGTTGGTTCCACCGCCCGAAACCAGTACGGCAATATCAAGCATGGCGATCAGCATCCCTTTCAATGAAGGTCATTGAGCTTTGCCTCCAAGTTTTTTTGGCGAGTCTGAACCGACTCGGTCATTTTGGTTTTGTGATCAAGCAACATTCGAGCCAACCGCTCATCTTGCAAAGCCAGAATTTCGGCAGCCAGAATGGCGGCATTTTCAGCCCCGTCAATCGCGACCGTAGCGACCGGAATGCCCGACGGCATTTGCACAATAGAATACAAGGCATCGATTCCGGCCAGTGCACCGGTTTTGATCGGGACACCGATAACCGGCAGGGTTGTACAGGCCGACAAAATGCCCGGCAAATGGGCGGCCAGGCCGGCTGCGGCAATGATCACACCGAATCCTTGCTCTGCCGCGCCTCTGGCTAACTGAATGGCTTGATCCGGTGTCCGATGCGCGGAACAAATTTTAGCCTCATAAGTAACACCAAACCCGACCAAGGTATGTATACAAGCTTTCATGATCGGGAAATCCGAATCGCTGCCCATGACGATCAGCACTTTACTTCGCATGACTGCCTCCTGATTTGTTATTTTTCCATTTTCATCCCCGACAGGCTGGCATTGATGAAACCGTCGAGATCGCCATTCATCACACTTTCAACATCAGCCATCTCGTAGCCGGTCCGGTGATCCTTGACCATGGTATAAGGGCAAAAAACGTAGGATCGGATCTGGCTGCCCCAAGCGATGTCCATCTGATTGCCCTTGAGATCTTCGATCCGATCCATCTGAGCGGCGCGTGCCATAGCAAACAATTTGGCTTTGAGCATATTCATAGCGGTCTCACGATTTTGAATTTGTGACCGTTCGGTCTGGCACGATACGACAACGCCTGTCGGAAGATGGGTGATTCGGATGGCTGATTCGGTTTTATTGACATGCTGGCCGCCGGCGCCCGATGAACGATAGGTATCAACCCGCAGATCCTCCGGTCGGATATCAATCTTAATTGAGTCATCCAGTTCCGGCACGACCTCTAACGATGCAAACGAAGTATGGCGACGGCCGGAGGAATCGAAGGGTGAAATCCGAACCAAGCGGTGGACACCCATCTCTGTACGCAGATAGCCATAGGCGTTGTCACCGATGACCATAAACGATACACTCTTGAGTCCGGCTTCTTCTCCTTCCAGAATATCGACGATCTTGATTTGAAATTCATGCGCTTCGGCCCAGCGTGTATACATGCGAAAAAGCATTTCCGTCCAGTCCTGAGCCTCAGTGCCGCCGGCGCCGGCATGCAGGCTCAGAATGGCATTGCTGGCATCATGCTCGCCGGTAAATAAAGTTTCCAGCCGAAGCACTTCGTACTCGGCCTCCAGCTTACCCAGACCTTCACCTACTTCGGCGACCAGATCAGCATCCTCGGCCTCGGCACCCAATTCGCAAAGAACCTGTAAATCCTCGTAATCCTGCATCAAACGATCGAAGCGATCAACTTTTTTCTGCAGATGCTTCACTCTGGTTTGGATTCTTTGCGCCCTGTCAATATCCTCCCAAAAGTCCGGCGCTTGCGCTCGAGCCTCCAGCTCGGCAATTTCATCACCAACCTGGCGAATATGCAACGCTTCGCGCAACCGGTCAAAATCCTCGGCCAGACCGGCAAGCGTTTGCTTATATTGATCAAACTCAATCATGCTGGATGCACCTGCCGACAAAAGCCTTTAAGCGCTGCATAGCTTTAATAATATTTTCCATCGACGCGGCATAACTGATGCGCACAAACCCTTCCCCGCAATCACCAAAAGCATTGCCGGGAACAATGGCCACCTTCTCCTCGCTGAGAAAGGCTTCGCAAAAGGCTGATGACGTCATACCGGTCGGGCGGATATCGGGAAAAACATAAAATGCCCCCAGGGGTTCAAAGCAAGCCAGGCCGGCATCGCGACAGGCCTGAACAACATATCGACGCCGCCGGTTGTATTCCTCGCGCATAGCAACAACATGATTTTCGCCGTCCCTCAGGGCCACAAGTGCGGCTTCCTGAGCCGTGGTCGGTGAGCTCATGATTGCGTACTGGTGGATTTTATTCATGGCTCCGATCAGTTCCTGTGGACCGCAGGCAAAACCTATGCGCCAGCCGGTCATGGCAAAAGCTTTGGAAAAACCGTTAATAATAACGGTTCTATCGCGCATGCCGGGAACAGCAGCAATCGAGCAATGGGATGCGGGTTCATAGGTTAATTCAGCATAAAGCTCATCGGCAAGCACCAGAACCGGTTGATTGCGGAGCACCTCCGCCAGAGCTTCGACCTCGTTTTTTTCCAGGACAGCACCGGTCGGATTGTTGGGAAAGCCCAAAAACACCAATTTTGTCCTTGGTGTCAAAGCGGCTTGCAGTTGTTCCGGACGCAGCTTAAAGTCATCTTCCTGACGGCAGGGAATCGTGACCGGAATCCCGCCTGCCAACAGCACGCATGACTTATAGGAAACAAAACAAGGTTCGGGGATAATCACCTCATCGCCCGGATTGACCACAGCCCGGACAAAAAGATCAATGGCTTCGCTGCCGCCAACCGTAACCAGGATTTCATGTGAAGCATCGTATCGGAGCTGAAAACGGCGTTTCATGTAATCGCTGATTGCCTCCCGCAGCTCAATAAAACCCTGGTTGGGCGAATAATGTGTGTTCCCTTGCTCAAGGGAGCGAATACCGGCTTCCCGGATATCAATCGGGGTGACAAAGTCAGGTTCGCCAATGGAAAGCGAAATGACCTGCCCTCTCATCTCGTTGGCCAGATCAAAGAAACGACGGATGGCTGATGGTGGAATACTTTTGGAATTGGTGGACAGGAAATCGTTTAGGTTCATAAAATAACCGCCTCTCGGGGATCATCATCCTGACCGAAAAACTCCGTGCCGTTCATTTTGTACTTCTTGAGAATGAAGTGGGTTCCGGTTGAAATAACCGCCTCCAGCGGCGCGATCTTTTCCGAGACAAACATGGCAACGTCCTTGAGGCTGGCATCCTCAATGATGACCATGAGATCAAAACTGCCGGACATGAGATAGCAATCCTTGACCTGAGGGAAACGGCAAATACGTTGGGCGATATTGTCGAAGCCTTGATCGCGCTGTGGCGCAACCCGGACCTCGATCAGTGCCGTAACCGGGGCAGCCACCGTTTTTTCCCAATTGACCAAGGCTCTGTAGCCTAAAATGATGTTTGCATTTTCCAACGAGGCAATCGTCGCCTCAACTTCTTCGACCGGCCGGTCGATCATCACAGCAATTTCCGCCGCCGTCAGCTTGGCATTCCGCTCAAGCAGATTAAGGATCTCTTCTCTTTTTTCCATTTTACACACCTCCGTACAACCTTGGTGAAAACAGCAAAAATAGCGTTTGCCGATTTATTTTTCAGGTTTAGATGGTAGCACACCCGGCTCTTTTTTGACAAGGAGCAGGTAAAGTATACCCATCAACCTGGCTTGGGCAAATAATTGCAAAACAGTGAAGAATGTCGCAACCATGACATACGGCAGAACCAAGTCGGGAATAAAGGACAGGATCAGACCGCGCGGCAGGGACAAAAGCAAAGAAAGCAGGATAACCTTAAGGAAGATAAAAAATCGAACCTGACGGGAATCCCGAAAACTTTTTTCCAGCGCGACACGTAAAGGGCGATTTTCCAGTGTAAGATTCAAGGGCAGAAAATACAGCACGACCGCCAGCACCAGCAGCGGCAAAAAAGCAAGACAGGCCGAAACAGCGGACAGCAGCGCCAGCAAGAGCAAAAGCAGCAGAAATCGCGGCAAAGCGGAAACACACTTCTTGAACGAATCACGAGGCTCCATGCCATCGTTCTGACCGACAAATAATGTCGCATACATGATGAAAAAAAACGCCCCGATCAGCGTCAGCAGAAATGATAGGCCCAGAAAAAATAAATTGCCGGTGGTCAGAATTGAAAAAAAAGAATCTGCAGGCATACGCCCGCTCAGCATGGAATCCAGATAAGCGAAATATCCACTGAAATCCGTGTCAACGAACGGTAATAGATAGATCGAAAGGTTCAGGCAATAAAGAACGATGAACCACACTTGAATCGTTCTTTCTGATTTCATTTTATAAAATTTTAGCGACTCAAGAATGATTCTCAGATTCACCGTTGTTCCTCAAAATGCAGGCTTTGGCACGGGTGACGGGAAAGCGCGGCAAAGCCTTGCTATTACTCGGTTGTCAAATCAACTGTTATGGGTTTCTCAGCCCTCGGCTTCGGCCGCCCCAATGGTTAGATCCTGGCATATCCGGCCATTGACCAGATGTTCAACCACGACCCGACGCGCCTTGGCTGCGTCCATTTTGACATAAGTAATCCGCTCACCGTCCGGTTCAACAATCTCAACGATCGGCTCCAGGCGGCAAACGCCGATACAACCGGTCATCGTGACCGATACATCCTTGAGTTGGCGAGTACGAACCTCTTCGATCAAAACGTTCATCACCGGACGAGCACCGGCCGCGATACCGCAGGTCGCCATACCGACCACAACCTTACGATCGCCCTCGGTACGCCCTGCCATGTCGGCTTTTGCCTTCTCCCGGATCGCCTCAAGCTCCGCTAATGATTTCATTTATGGATACCTCCGAATATTTCCTGCTGCATTTCCGCAACAAAATCTCTGATCCACGAAAGAACAGCCGGTTCCCCCAGCGGAACACCATCCAGCAACTGACGTAATTCCGATGTTTGAACCGTTCGTTGCCGGTCGTCTGAACACATTTGCAGGTCAAAATCGATGTCAGATCCGGCAGCGGATAATATGACCGACCAGGTGGCTCCCAAATCACCTAACGGTGGCCGATCAATGCTCGACAGACCAATCCGGGCTTCCAGTCTGGTTCCCTGCCCCGGCTGGGATTCAAGCAGAAGCCGGCCTCCGGTCATTTCGCATAATTCCTTGAGAAGCGGAAGTCCGAGCCCAACGGACCGGGTCGTCCTGGTGGTGTAGAACGGATCTGACGCAAGTGCCAATTGATCCGGACTCATTCCCTTTCCATCATCAACAACCGTCAGGGTAATCTGATCCGTTGTCCGATTGCTGGCAATGAACACTTGTACAAGACTGGCCTGAGCCTTGATGGAGTTTTGAACGATATCCAATAGATGCAATGACAGGTCGTGCATCCGCTCTCTCACTTCTCGATTTGTTCCGTTCATTATAGCACGATGACCAGCAACTCACAACAAAACCTGCCCATTCTTGGACAGGCTGTGGATTGCAAGTTTAAATGAAACGCTCCCCTGACAATGTAAGCGCTCTGTTTCTCTCAGACCGCCTGGGCGGTCTGAGAGAAATCCGCGGCCGGTAATCCCCCCAGAATTCTCCGGGGATACATGTTAATCCATTCTTGCAATTCATGTATGTCCTTTCGGGTGTATTGGCTCAGTCGGGTGCCCTTGGGAATCGAGTAACGAATAAACCCGTTCAGGTTCTCATTACTCCCGCGCTCCCACGAACTGTACGGGTGCGCATAATAGATTCTCGTCCGCTGCCTCTTACCCTGCACCGACTGTTCAAGTGCCTGCCAGTCCCAAAACTCAGCGCCGTTATCAACCGTAATACTCTTAAATCGGCTACGAAAACCGCTTAAACCCATTTGACGCTCTAATCCGTTTAGCGCCCGTAAGACCGCCTGCTGCGTCTGTGACGTCAGCTTGAGCAAAA
>JAAYPL010000108.1 GCA_012519875.1 Clostridiaceae bacterium
TATGCTACGTGATTCCCGAATTCATCTATGACGGCGGACATATGGCTATGATGCATTCCGGCCCAAGCTCATCAGCGCAGCGTCTGGCCTTTTGGTCCCAGTTCACCGGCAAAGAACGGGATGCCGAGACGGGGCTGGATTACTTCCTCACAAGATACTATTCAGGAGCACAAGGCAGATTCATCAGCGTGGATCCAGTAATCATTACTCCTGGACGTATTCGGGATCCCCAACAACTTAATCGGTATTCTTACGTTCGTAATAATCCCTTCAAATACATCGATCCAGATGGAGAGCAGCTATTTCTGAGTGAGGATATAGATGCAGCTAGGGCGGAGCTTTGCAGGATAATCGGTGGAGAATGCGGAAGGATTGAATATGATGAAAAAAACAACACAATTACAGTAGATATAAGTGGCCTGCAGGATAATGAGGGTGCAATGCTGTTGGACGAAGTGGCGAATGATAATGATGCATTTTATGGTTTGACCTTAGGGGCAGAGATGGCAACAAGGGGTGGAATGCTTCCATTGGATCAAAGACAGGATATCGTGAACCTCGACAACCGGACGGATTGGAGATATGGCAAAGGTAAGCGAGATAAGGATTTACCCCCACAGGGATTTGGGCTTCGAATATAGAAGTAAGGAATCGGGGAATGTGGTTCCGGCCTATAGGCTGATTTTTCATGAGTTGGCTGAGGCTGTCGCAAAGGTGAAGGGGGGTATGCCATACATTCATAAAGGAGAACAAATGCCAGGAACAGGTGCTCATAATGATGCAAAACAGCGCGAGAAGAGACTTCCTAATATCAAGTCAGAAGGATTGGCTGGGGATCAATTAATAAGAGACCCGAAATGACTAGAAAAATGGTTTTAAAAAAATGGTTTAATGTCTTGATGTGCCTCATCCTCTTACTTTGTATAGCAGAAGCCCAAGACAAATATAAGAAAGGAGATTTTAAGGGATTTACAATAAATGAGCCGGTGATTCAAAGATCAAAGGAAAATCTCACAACAAAAACCATTAGGGGACAGATTTATTTTTCAGACGATAATGGATACCCCATGGAAGGCGCCCTCTTTGAAATACAAGGTCCGGGATCCTGTGAAACCATCAGATCGGTGAGCACGGATGAAAATGGCTATTTCGAGTTTAAAGACCTTCCTGAAGGAAGATACATATATAAAGCCAGTTCTCTCGGTTATAATGCAGTAGCAGGGGTAATCACATTGTCGCAAAGGGCAAACGCAGATTCGATTCCTCGCATTTTTCTTCAACCTGGATTTTGAGCCTTTCTTTGTGATGGGACGGCTCAATACCCTGTCGTAGTTGATAGGCAATTGTTTTCAGTAGCGGTAAAGCCCCAGCGTGGCCATCCTCCGGATCCCCTACCCAACCCCCATCCATATATTCACCAACCGCCGTAACACCACAAGGGCTCACGCTGGTATTTCTCCCAGTTTCCGCGTTCCTGGGCCATTTATGCCTGGCGCTCATTCCACCGGACTGCGGCTGCGATCGCCGCTGTACGCGGTGGGCGGCGAGGAGATCCTCGACGATGCCGAGGATTCTTTGCTGTTTGTGGCGGGGCAGTTTGCTGACTTCCTCGAAGACGCGGCGTGCCTTGCCGACGGGGCCGCCCTTTCGTTGAACGGCGTTCTCCCGGGCGAGGAGATAATCCACGGAAACATTGAGTACGCTGGCGGTTTTGGCGATGTAATCGGGCCTGAGGGCGGTGGTGCGGCATTCCCAGCCGGCATAGGTGGACTGGGTGATGCCGAGTTTTTCGGCCAGCTGCGTCTGAGACAGACCCATCTGCTGCCTGGCGGCGAAAAGTTTTTCGCCGAAAGGGGACCTCGTAAATTTTGCGGGGCGTCCGGCTGTCATGGGGACAGTGTAGTGGACGGAATCGGGGAATAACGAATCTGCTTGCACCCAATTGCAGGGACAGCGGCTGGCGACAGGTTGATCTGCCCGGAAGAGCCGGCATGAGGCAATGTGAGTGTGTCATGGAAAAGGCGCGGGTCCGCTATTTGGCAATAATCCCGGAACGGTTCAAGAGAGGTACATTTGGATCGTTCAAGCCGCGGGATCCGAGGCAGCAGCGTGCACTTTCTCTGATGCGAAAAGAGGTCGGCGGCAGCTGGTATCTAACCGGCGCTTACGGCAACGGTAAGACTCACCTGTTGTACGCGCAATATCGGGAAATTGTGATTCCCGGGAAGGTGCCTTGCCACGTACGTACGACCCGGGAACTGGTTGAGGAACTGAGGCGCGCTGAATTCGAGGGAGACTGTGTATCACCGGTGCTTGCTGCCGTATTGAGATCGTATTTAAGTTCGACGGCTCTGCCCCACGATTAATCATCAAGGGATCCGATCTGAAGCGGTACAAGGATGCAATCGCCGTTGTGAAGCTCCCTCACGTTGGGCGAGCGGAAGTGGAGTTCGCGAAGCCGTGAATTACCAATCCGTTTCATTCATCATTCGCCGGCCGGATGGACGTGAGTATTTTTTATCGACATCATTTTGAATTGCGTGGTGATAGCGGCATGGTGAACACCGAAGACTCCGTGCATTTTGACGAGAGTACGGTGGAAGAATCGGCTCGCCCAATGCCGCCCTGATCCAAAAACATAGGGCATGCCACTCTCGCGGCGCAAACGGGCCAACCGCTGGCCGATCGTTTCTTCTTTGTCGTTGTGAACCTTGCATGCGGCCTCGTGCGGAGTGTTGCGCCCAAAATAA
>JAAYPL010000010.1 GCA_012519875.1 Clostridiaceae bacterium
ATTTCTCTGTACAATGTTCGTGTCCCACAACTTCTCTCCTTTACGTGTGGTTTGGTCACTTACATTGTATTAGAGATGGTTTTGTGGGACATCTCTTTTTGCGTCACTTCAGTTTACATTTCGCCCTCTTCTTCGGCCGATTCGCCGGGGCAAATAAGCCGCAAGACGAAAAATTCCCAACATGATCGCCAGATCTCCCAAGCTGATCATTAAGAAGCCGAAACTCCAAAAAGGAATCCGGTCTGCAAGCAAAAAGAGCGGTTCATTTCCGGTGGCCAGAAAATAATGGGGGGCAGCACGGACACGCTCCAGGGCCGGCAGGCCAAAGTGTTCGATCCATGCGTCAACCGGCATTCGGCCACCATTGGCTGCAATAACCAAACCGTTGAGCAATGTCCCGAGCAGAATAGCCCTCATCCCCGGTTTTTTGCGATTCAGAAATAAAAAAACCGAGATCAGACAATATTGGAGAATCGCCGGGAAGACCAATCGCTCCTGACCTCCGAGAAATTCCTCCAGCCAAGGAAGCGTTCGCAGTACACCTATCAGCACCGAGACCATCAATAAAATCGGCCGGCGGAATTTTTTACGGAAAACACTGCGCAACCGAAGTCTCATGACCTGAAAAAAATACGGCCAATCAAAGGTCCGGCGAAACATCTGACCTATCGGCACCTTGCGCAGGAAACCACGGATTAATCCCAATATGAAAGCGATAAGATTCATGGTTTGATCCCTCGTGGTCCGGACCGCCTATTTAAAGATATCCTGGAACTCCTCCCGATTTTTCCTTTTGTTCAATCCCCTGATAAATGCCGTAACGACCTCCGGAGCAAACTGCGTCCCGGAATAACGCAACAATTCATCGATCGCCTCCTCCATCGACATAGCCGGCCGATAAGCCCGATCCGAAGTCATGGCATCAAAGGAGTCGGCGACACACAAAATTTGAGTTTCCAGCAACTGAGCTTCGTCGACGGCATCCTCGGGGTAGCCGCTGCCATCATAATAGACGTGGTGAGCGCGGATCAATTTGACTTCCCTTTTTAAAAATTGAATATTGCCCAGCATCTGCGCACCGATAATGGGATGCTTCTGAATTTCCAATGTTTCATCATCGTTCAACTCGTCGGGTTTATTAAGAATGGACTCCCTGATTCCGATCTTGCCGATATCATGCAACAGGGATGCGTATTTAAGAACCTTGGTGCGGTTGGAGGAAAGGTTCATTTCGGAAGCAATAATCTCACAATACTTCTCCACCCTACGCGCATGGCCTATTGTATAGGGGTCTTTGGCCTCCAAAGCCGCCGAAAATGCTTTGATGGTATCGATATACCCTTTTTGAATGCTTGTAAATCCGGCATAGGCATAGCGGAACATCAGGAACGGGCCAAAAAACAAAATAACACTGAGTATGCCAAAGGCCCAATAGATCGCCGCCAAAACAATTCCAAGCAAGCCGATCAAAATCATACTCAGGACCGACCACTGAAAAATTCGCAACCATTCCCGGAGCGAATTCGGCTTTGCGCCGGACATAGCCAAAAAGTAAAACATAATCATCAAGTTATTGACGAGCACATAAACGACCAGCCCGGTTAATATGGGCAGCATTTTCTGGCCAAAATAGATAATAATTGTGCCAAACTGGCCGCTCTTTTCCGGAAAGGGCAATTCAATTAAAAAACTGCCGCCGAGTTGTTTATAAACAAAACCGACCGCCAGGACGGAAATTATATAATTGGATGCGTTCATCAGGGTTTTGTACAACGGCGTGTTGAAGACATGCTCTTTATAGCCACGTCCAAAATCAACAACGGAAAAAAAGACCGTACAAAACGCCACCCACGCGGCCGCGGCCAGTCCGTAAATAATCAACGCACTGAATGAGATGGCAAAAGCAATGGAGAGAGCCTTGTTTTCGTCAATCGCGAAACTTTGTGATTCGGCTATCGCTGCCAATGCCGAAAGAAAAAGTATGCCGGGAATTATATCTGCAACCCGTCGGCCCAATGTTGCCGATAAATAATTAAAATCACGAATGCTGAGAAAAACCAGCAATCCCAACCCTAGGGATATGCAAAAAGCAATGTATATGACAGCTGTTTTTCTCATTCTGTTTTTATCACTCACAATCAAAGCATGGAATGACAGGCCGGTCAAGTTTCACTTTGTGTTAATGACTGTTGAGTACTGTTTGATCAACTACTGTCTGATCACATCCGGATCAGATAATTCTCCACCCTGCGCCGGTAGCAATAACCATGGCCAGAATAGAGGCAACGATGCTGATAATTCTTCTGATTTTCATTGTTGAACAACCTCCCTTGGTGGTCTCTCTACCCCTCCGCTACACAGGTAGGTTGTTCCGCTTCGCTATTACCGGCCTGTCATTTCAAACAAATTAATTATTCACGCCCGCAAGGGGGACATGTCTAGTGTTTTCTCGACTTGGTGATCAATCGATTAACTGCAGATAAAACAGCCATAACCACAGCCTGAACTTCGGTTTCCGGACTTTTGACCGCGGCAATGCCATAAAGCGTCGTTTCCCTGTCGGGCTCGACAAAGGACAAGGCAACGGCAATACAAGCCTCACCGGCAAGCGTTGTACGCTGCAGATCCAGCAGCACAATGCTGTATGAAGGACCCATACAGGTTCTCAAAGCATCCATGCAGGCGGTGGCTGCCGCATACGCCCGGCTGCGACCGGCCGAAGGCCCTTTACAGCTGCCGGTAAAAGTCTGGTCGCCTCGCCCGAGAGTGACCGTGGTCTCCAGATTGCCGGCTTCCAGACTGATCATGATCCTGTGAATAATGATGCGCGGTTCTGATGTAATTGCCGATGTGATCATGGAATTATTGATCTGGGCAACACTGATCAGCCTGTAGTCGACATCCAATCCGAAAGTCGCCATGACCGCAGATTGGATGTCGCGCACCAGTTGCTTGGGGGTTTTGGTCAAGTCGCTTAAAATATGGATTTCAATGATTTCGCCACCATCGCCAAAAACAGTTTTTGCCGCCAGAACGCCACCTAAACTGCACATCAGCTTATCCAGCTCTGCTTTCAATTCGATCATTTCCCGCATAGGCTTGAGCCTCCCGTCTGTCCGATCGGCATTCCGAGCAACCGGTCCATCAATGTACACAAACACGCATGTTAATCGTTTGTCCACATTTTAACATATTTTTCGTCCAAAGACCTGACAATTGTATTTCATTCTCATGGCAATTATCGATAAGCATATCGTTGGATCGACCGCGGATCTTCAACGCAACGCCAGCAGCGCCATAACATTATCTGCCGCCAAGACATGAATCAACCCCTCGCTGTCCTGACGGAAAACAGCTGAAAGAGCCGCGCTGGTCTGGCTGGTGGCCTGATGCCAGAGCAATCGGTTGACCGCGGCCTCATATAGGTCCGCATCACCCTTGATACGGGCAATTCGGGCAACGATAGCATAGGCCGGCACACTCTCAACGTTTGAGCCGGCACTGCCCAGCGCAATATGATAAAATTCATAAATCGCCCGATGGTTAAACATCTGATCGCGCAGCCAGCTGATGCTGCGGTCATTTTCCTGACCGACCTCACATAAATGCAGGAGTGTGGTCAGTGCCTCTTCCGTATTAATAAACGGCATGGATCCACTATACGTCAGATAGCCTTCCTTATGATCGATATAGCCGAAAGCGTAAAGGGGCAGGCTGTCATTGATATAGCCATTTTTGACGATGGGTAAATACTGATCATAGAGCTTTTGCCATCTCTGATCCACTTGGACGAGCTGTTGCATGGTAAAAAGATCAAGGGTTGACAACCGCAGAATCCTTTGGACGGGTAATGGCTCGGTAACCGCCGGCGTCGCTGTCGGTTTGGGGGTTGGTGTGGCCCCGGGATCCAAAATCGGCGGCAAAGTTGGAACCGCCGCGTCATAATCGGCTGAAAATCCCCGACTCCCAAGTTCCAGCAACTGATCGGAGAGCCGGCCGAGGCTTTCCTGCCCGGCCTTATTGGGCCAAACCGAGCAGCTTTGCGCCAGTAAGCGGGCCGATTGCAGGTTGACCGGCCAGAAATCGTCATCCGCCAATGCTTGTTCCGGCGTTTGTTGCGGATGGATGGCGACAATACCTTGCGGCTGGAGAAAAACCGACGAAAACTCCCGCCACCATCGATTGAACTCCCTGTTTAACTTCTGCTCCATCAGGTATTGTCCATAAAGCAGCTGGTCACGAGCATGATAGATGTCCGACCTTTCGGCCGGCGGCCGGCCGAAAGGGCCGGCCAGACGGTAGCGGGATGCCAGCAGATAGGATTTCTCTTTTTGCAGCAGCAGTTTCAGGCGCGCTTCAAGATTGTCGGCAACTTGGGCCGGTCGTCGGAAATCCGCCGCCCGGCCGGTCGCCGCTCCGGGAAAATCTACTTTGATTGTGCTTGGAGCAGGCTGAAAAACTTTGAAAAGAACCAAGGTCAAGGCCAGCAGCAAAAGGGCCGCCAATAAAAGCCCGACAACCAAGCTGATCCGTTTTTTCCCCTTTCGCCCCGGCCGATTCATCGTCATTGCCTCTTCATCCTGTTGTTATCCATGAATCATCATATCAAAAATGCCGGTTCTTTTGAACGTTGTGTATCACGTGCTATAATCGAGTTTATGAAAGTAGCTTTTATTATCGCTGAATATAATCCTTTTCATCTCGGCCACGCCTGGCAATTGGATGCCGCAAGAGAGCAGTTGGGGGATGATCTTGCCTTCGTCGCAATCATGAGCGGTTGCCTGACGCAGCGTGGTGAACCGGCTGTTTTAGACAAATGGAGCCGCACACATATGGCTTTGGCCTGCGGAATAAGCCTCGTCGTTGAGCTGCCCTTTGTTTATGCGACAGCCAGCGCCGAACGGTTTGCCCAAGGAGGCGTCGGTTTGGCCAACGCCACCGGCCTGAACGGACATCTGGTTTTTGGCAGCGAATGTGGTGATCTGGCACAGCTGCAACGGCTGGCTGATTTGCTAAACCAGGAACCACCGGATTTTCGCTTGCTTCTGCGACAATATCTCGATCAGGGAAAATCTTTTGCCGCCGCACGACAAGAAGCCATCACGGGTTTGACCGGAGATGCCGAGCTTGGAAAGATTCTTGGCAACGCCAACAATATATTGGCCGTGGAATATTTAAAGGCCATGGGCCAATCCGGGCAGCGGCACTTGATTCCACTTACTTTTCAACGGCAAGGACAGGCTTACCTTGAGCACGCTCCGGCGATCACGGCTGAAGGGTTCGCCAGCGCGGCTTCAATTCGTCGCTTGATTAATAGTAATCGTTGTCATCAAGAAACAAACTTGACTTTCTCGCTGCTCTCCTCCCTCGCGGAGATGATGCCGCCCTCAGCACTGGCCGTGCTCTCGGAAAGAATCCAAACCGGGCCGGGGCCTTTGGAGCCGGAGGATCTGGCAAAACCGATCATCGGCCGGCTGCGCAGTCTCGACCCAAGCCAGCTGGATCAAATCCCGGGAATGCATGAAGGACTCGGTCGACGGCTGGCGTCGGCTGCGGCCCGGCCGAGTAAAAGCCGGGATTCGAGCAGGGGTCGACTGGAAACACTGTTGTCCGACGCGGCGACCAAAAGATTTCCCCGGACACGGATCCAACGCGCACTGATGGCAATGCTGGCCGGTTTGCGCCAAGAAGATCTGTCTCTTTTTGATCAGCAAGGGGGCCCGCAGTATCTGCGGATTCTCGGTTTTGACAAAAAGGGGCGTCATTTATTAAAAATTATGCGCAGGCAGGCAAAATTACCGATCCTGATGAATATGTCGGATCGGCTGGAACATAAAAATGACGCCCTCATTCGCATGGCTGAACTGGACGGCATCTCTACGGATTTATGGATGTTGGCCGCCGGCAAAAACTGTGGATCGGACTTTGACACGCCGCCGGTCATGCGATAGAATTTTTACAGCATAGAAATCATAAAAATAGGCAGGACGGTAGTATGGCGGAAAATGTTTTTGATACCTTGGCGGAACGAGGATACCTGGCACAGGTGACCCATGAGGATGAAGTCCGAGCCCTGTTGGCCAAACCCGGGGTTACTTTCTATATCGGTTTTGACCCGACCGCCGATAGCCTGCATGTTGGTCATTTTATCCAGATGATGGTTATGGCTCATTTGCAGCGGGCCGGGCACCGGCCGATCGTATTGCTGGGTTGCGGAACCAGTATGATCGGCGACCCGTCCGGCCGCTCTGATTTGCGGCAGGTCTTGACGCTTGAAACAATTTTGGAAAACAGCAAACGTTTTCGGGAGCAAATGAAAATCCTCTTGGATTTTGACGCGGACAAGGCTTTAATGGTCAACAATGCCGATTGGCTGCTGTCCCTGAACTATGTCGACTTTCTGCGTGATATCGGAGCTCATTTTTCCGTCAATCGCATGCTGGCAGCCGAATGTTACAAGCAGCGAATGGAAAAAGGCCTGACTTTCCTTGAGTTCAATTACATGTTGATGCAGGCGTATGACTTCCTTGTTCTGTATCGCGAATATGGTTGTCAGATGCAGCTTGGCGGCGACGATCAATGGTCCAACATTCTGGCCGGTGTCGATTTGGTTCGCCGCAAGGAACAAGGCGAAGCATATGGCATGACCTTTAAGCTGTTAGCCACCAGCACCGGCGCCAAGATGGGAAAAACAGCCCAGGGAGCATTATGGCTGGATGCCGAGAAGACCACACCTTTTGAATTCTATCAGTACTGGCGGAACGTTGATCGCCGAGCCGGTTAATAGGGCGTACTCATTTATTTCGTCTAAACTCATAAAAGTCAATAATTTCATGCAGTTGATCACGTCGGCATCATCAATGTTCCGCCAGTACTGATAGAATTCA